>JAVCCK010000041.1 GCA_030765525.1 Candidatus Lernaella stagnicola | reverse complement strand
TGTCTTTGTACATCCTTTCCCCCGTCGTTTCGTAACCGAAACAACGGGAAATAACTCAGGATGCCACGACTTTCCACCGCCTCCACCAAACCCGGCGAGTGCTTCACTTTTCAACCGGCGATCACAACAGTTCGCCTTTTCCGACCTTTTTGGGGATATCTTGCCTAGAAACACACTGTAGATCATCAATGGAAATTTCCATCCGCTTGATCTCGGATTTATTCAAGCACATTTCCACCCGACGTCGAACCTCGATTCTCGCCTCTGAAAGGGGCTTCCCTCTGGACTTCACTAGACACTCATACAGCACCGTTGGGGTCACAATGTAGTAATGTCGGCAAGTATCGATGGAGGTCCGTAAGAAAAGCAGAGAAGACACCAAGTTGATCAGAGAACAATTGTCGATAACATTTCCTGGTACGAACTCATCGGGGATCATACTTTCATCTCCAGTGGTTCTCCGTACATCTCTGCAATCTCTGGCATCTCGTCAAGCTGAATCAAAAGAGCCTCGGCTAGGCGACCTTGAGAGATCAGGCCACGATGGTATGCCTCGAAACAGACGCCCACGTACTCCGGGGACAGCCCTCTTTTCATCAACTGGAGTCGTCGCACCTTAACCTTCGGAGCGTGTCCCACTAGGGCTGCGTCGTCCTTTTCAGCTTGGCTGATTTTGCGTGTGCCCTTCAAGTCGTCCACCTGATCTTGTGTAAGTCGATCGGCATCCTTCATGGCATATAGACCTGTGTCAAAGTTGGCACGGTATTCCCGACATAAGTGTTTCACCTCGTCTGCGACTAGCTCTGAATCACCGCTGGTGTCCATTCTCTCTAACTTAGCTCTCGGAATCAGCATACGCCCCGCGAAAGCGTTTGCCCGCCACTCACGACGCTCTTCTGGGCCTCTCTGCTCATCTTCCAGAGAAAGGTTGACCTGATAATCCTTGTCGAAAATCGCGTGAGCCAATTCGTGAAGCGCCGAAAAATCCTGACGGTAAAGGTCCTCGTTGTAGTTAACGAGGATACAGTTTCCAATTTCCCGATGGCGGATGAACACTCCAGAGATCGCGGACCTGCCTAATTTGCGACGGAAGATGTGATATCCGAGCTTCCTCGCGATGCCGAAAACATCCACTAACGGCTTGTCTTGGAAGCCAAATTCTTTCCTCAGTCTTTCGGCGTTTTCCCAGCCATGTCCTTTGAAAAAGGTTCCCCTCAAGTTGGGGTCGAAGTGAATGATCCTCGGCCTTCCGCCCATCATAGTCTCGAAGTCGTGCTCACAACGGCAGAGATACAGGAATTCTTGGATGTTCATTCGGTCTTGAGGAGTGAGTTCTTTATCAAACTTCCGAAAGAGCTGGTTAACCTTCTCGAATGTGTCAACGCGCTCGCCGGTTATGAAATAGGCTAGTTCCTGCTTGTACACGTCGGAGAGGATGAGAATTTGGTCCCCTGTAGGCTCGCGCCTACCTTGTTCCATTTCTCGAAGCGCTTCAATATGAATACCCGACTGTGAGGCAACATCTTCCAGTTCCTGCTTTAGTACATCCTTACGGAGGTGCTTCAACTTTTTTGACAACTCTTGAAGATCAATCGCCATCCCTTGTCCTCTTTCCGATAAATTTCGATAACTTCGATACTGTACTAAAATATCGGGTTCTCGGATAGAGGCTTGCGATGGACAACCAGACGGGACTCTACTAAAAACAACAAACTATCTATGAAGGTCAAACCTACGCCCCTTCCGAGGAAGCTCCCAACGCCTTACCAGCATGTGCTCGAATGCTTTGAACAAGACAGTGTAGAATGTCCCCGCTACCACTCGAAAGGCTCGAAATCATTAAGGTTACGAGCCTTTCTCTTTGCGGTAATAACTCCTGTTTTTCCGTCACATTTGGCCTTGTGACGGAAAGCATGACGGAAAGCGCCGCCGCCTGTCCCTCGCCAAAACCAAATCGTGGGTGATTTCAACCTCGGTTTCGAGTCTTCATCCCGACAGAATGGGGAGATTTCGGCGTGGCCACAACTTGTTGATTTCATTAACGGACGAGTTTTGGCGAGGGACAGGCGGGTGCTTCTGCTTGTGGTGGATCGTTCCGGGGACGGACCCCAACCGCTCATTGAAACGGACCATTGACAGAGAAAGAGGGGAACTTTAACCTTTACTCAGGTGTTGCACTTTTCAACCGCTACGTGTTTCACTTTTCGACCGGCGATTACACGAATTTTCGGGGACCAGGGCAACCTGCGTAAGCTTTTAGATTACTTTAGGGTGATATAGTCGCCTATACAAATAAACCTATGCTGGCCTGGAACTGTATATAATGTATACCTGTTTGGTGAATATCGGTACCGATATCCTATAATTGTTTTTGATGCAAAACTATCAACACTGCTGAAGTACTGATCCCATTTAACGATCCAATAATAGCCTGGATTGCCATTATCGTCAAAGAAAACGTGCTTCTCGCCAGGCGGAATCGTCCTTGACACTTTAGGGCCATTTTTTGGAACAACATTAACTGTAATTGATTTTGAACATGTATTGTGAAGTATCATATTGCTTATCATCGATCCACGGGAAACATTCGGAAGATTAACATATAGGGCGTCGTGGTCGCTATTTCCCGTGGAATTTCTAGTCCTCACAGATCCCGTGGACCCACCGGATCCATTGCCCACCGGCAGGCCGCCGCCAATCCCCCCCTTGTAATAGGAAGGAGCTCCATCACACGTCACCTGCATCTTTTTAACATGATCGGCACACGCAGACGGCGACATCGTTCTACCGTCTTCTATCGAAGAACAGACGCAGAAAATCTCATTCCGACCGTAACCGCATGGCGGATGGTTTAAACAATTATCCCAATACCTACAGCATATTGACGCACATCTGGAAAAGCATTGTTGCGCGGTTTCAGCAGCGGCTGAATTGACAGACAGGAAAAATAGAACAACCATCATGATTGGCAAAAGCTGGAATCGGGAATGTTTCATGTTTCAAATCTCTTTTCATGTCACAGGACCTCCATAGCTCTCGGCTGCACCGAAAGCTATGGAGGGAAAAGGGCGCTATTGCTCCGGCCACTGTTTGATTGATTATCTCATGATCTCCGAGTGGAGTCAATTTGATTTTCCGTCAAAATAGGGTGCTTTTCTTGCGAAGTGTTGTCAGCATAGCCCATCCGGCATTTCGGGTCTACTTTTGACGCTGGATGATCAGCATCGAGATGAGCAGGCACAAAAAGAGAAGCTCCCGACAGGTGAAGATATCCCGGAAACTCAACCTCTTCGAGACGGTTCCCGCCTGCATGGCCGGTGTTCGGATATCTTTCCCGAACTTCAAAGCCGAATGCGGCCTGATGAAATTGTAATGCCACATCAGCCAGGCCATATTGCCGTCGAGATGATCCCGATCCCGGGCATGGCAAGCCGTTCGCCGACCCAGATAGGAACAGCCCTGCCGTATCGTCAGATTGTGCCGCTCGATAACACTCACGCGCGGGATGCTGCTAATCTTCCTTGGTCACAAATCCATGATACCCGGCCAGCCAGTAAGCCGCCAGGAAGTCATGCCCGGAGTGAACTTTCGTCGGGTCATCAGAGCCGCATGCTTCGATGATAAACGGGGACCACTGAAACATGAATCCGGCAGGACAATAACCGTCTACGCCAAAGGGTTCCAGCGCCTGGTATTGGAATCCGCCAAGGATCTCTTCCAGAAACGGAAACTGCTCTGCCAGATCGGTCATAATCACAGAAAAAGGATCAAGGGTATAAGTCGAAGGGTCCTTGGCGGGTACATAAAACTCCGCAAGAGGCGGGTCCTGGAAAACCGTCAGGTCCTCGATCAGTTGGTCTTGGTATTCGGTGTCGCTGGGATCGTAATTGCCTTGCCCCATAAAGATCGCATTGAACCAGGGATTATGGGAGAGGCGGGAGAAGGTATGGACCTGCGTTTCAAATACGCCCGCCATGAACTCGAAGTCCGCCGGACTGTAATACACGCGCCCAAGTCGCAATATGCTGTACCAGACTCGATGGGATAACGCGTTTCCGTAGTAGGATGAATACCGATTGAAAAAGGTAATATTGTTCAGCTTGAACCAGAGCCGGCCAGAGTCCATGAGCTGCTTGCCCAACTCTTGTTTGTATCGCTCGTTTCCTGTGATGTGGTAGCCGATGGTGATCCAGGCAAGTTGGAACCCCGGCAACACGTTCGGCCCGGCATCAGTCGGCCGACCTGCCTCGTCAATGATCCACCAGTGATTCGCTAACAGTTCATCGAGAACTTCTGTCACATCCTCCCGAATCATCTCCCGCATGGGCTCATCGTCGACCAAATCGTAGGCGGTAACCATTCCGTAAAACCACCCGGTGTACATGTCACGGCTCGTCTCACCCCGCCAGAAATCGCCGGCGTAAAGACCTGTATCGACTTTGTGGCAGCGGTCGGAATCATCACACCACCCCGGCGCTCCGTACATATCCAGCATCGCCTGGCTACCCCAATAGCGAGATATGAAGCCAGGGCGACCGGTGACATGGAGCAGCCCGTCAAGTACAGCGACCTTATCAATCACCAATTGTTTGACAGCCGGATCGCCGGTTACATAGTAGCGGTAAGCTTCAGATGCCAGGTATTGCCCGGTCCATTCGGCGCTGTCGCCGATGCCGTGGTAACCGGCTACCTCGCTTTGAGATTCGTCCGTGAAAAAAACGTGGGCGGCGCAGCCGTGGTCGGGTTGATGCCAGGCAAGATGCCATGCGTCGTATGCCATTCCTTTTTGGCGCAGCGGACCCGCAACTCCTGATTCGTCATAATCTTGCGGTTCGTTGGCGCTCTGCGGCCAGGGCGCGACGTAATCATCGGGGTAGGTGGTGTCATCGTCGTCGTCGTCGTCGATAGAATCATCGTCATCAGCGGCACTATCATCATCGGTACCGCTGCCCGTATCGTCGTCATCGTTATCGTCATCGTCGTCGTCGATAGAATCATCGTCACCAGCAGCACTATCATCATCGGTACCGCTGCCCGGATCATCGTCGTTGTCGCCACCAGATGAACAACCGAAGGCCAGGAGCAATGCCAGGGCTACGACTAGGATGGCAAAATGGTTGTGTTTCATGATCCTCTCGATACGGATAAAGGGACTGGAAAAATAAACCAACAAGAGTTTAGCGAATGAAAACACTTGCTTCAAGGAAGAAAGGAGACAACCTAACCAAGTTTCTCATACGCAACAACAATGGCAACTTTTCGTGATTGTTCAGCTTTTCAGTTTAAGTTATTCCGTTTTACCTTCGGAGCGCCATTAATTTCGAATTTGACATTTCGTTTCGCCTGGATATTCAGGCCGAAAAGCTTACGGGCAAAAACGATCCGTGGATCCAGGTGGTGCTGGAGTTGGCCAAGGACCTGTAAACGGCTCAGCGGGGTCGCAAGCCGGCATTCGTCGGTTCGGACATCGCCCGAAGGCCGCGGTTCAATACACCGCGCAGTTTTCACACCAGGCGTGGTAGAGGTTGAACCCATCCTCGTATGTGACGTGAACTGCGCCGTCTAAGTCCACCGTCAGGTCCGTGTACATGCCCAGGCCCAGGGGATCCGCCACAAAAAATTCCCACTCGCCATCTACGTTTCGCGCGTAGCGCAGTTCGCCGACGGAGAAGTGGCGATAGGACACATGCAGACCGCCCATGGCGTCCACGCCGATTCCGGGGAAGCCGCCGGTGTCGTCCTCTTCGCTGTCGCCGGAATCCAGGGCGGTTTTGGACCAGGTTCCCTCCGGGGCGTCGGTGGCGTACCACAGATCCCACAGGTTGGAATTCAGCGGATCGATCTTGGAGTAGACCAGGTGCCTGTAGCCATCGGCGTCGATGGCCAGATCCACGCCCACGGTATTGCCGTCGATGGTCCGTATGTCCCAGCCCTTGTCGGTCCAGGCCGCCAGCATCAGGTTGCCCACCGGGTAAGCCGGGCTGAGCACGTAGGCGACCTGGGGATCTCCGGTCGGCGTAGCGGCCATGGAGTTAAACCAGCCCGAGCCCGATGTGGTGTCCACGTCCTGCATCGTCCAGTTTGCGCCGTCGTAGGTCCCGGCCTGCAAATAGACATTGTCCCAGCCCGAAAAGGGGATCTTGGTGTGGGCCATCCACAGATCGGATCCACACAGTGCCGTACCGTTCCACCAGCCGCCGTCGCCGATCCCCAGGTTTTCGGTGATCCAGGCGCCGCCGGATAGCTTTTTGGCAAACCGTTGCCGCTGCCGGTTGTGGTTGGAGTAGACCACGAAGATGTCGCCTGCGTCGTTTATCTGCATGGAAGCAAACCAGCCGGTGTCTGCGTCGGCCGCGTCCACCGAGGTCACTTCGAACGCCTCATCGCCTGCGGCCTTGACCGCGTAAACCAGCTCGCTGCGGTTGCAGGGGGCGTCGGTGCAGCCGGTAAAGGCGATGTGCACGGCCTGATCGTCGGTGACCTTTACCGAGGTCTGCCGGTTGCCGGCGGCGGACCGGGCCACGGTTTCGGTCTGCCAGATCGGAGCCGTATCGTCATCGTCGTTGTCGTCATTGTCGTCATTGTCGTCATCGCCTGTGCCGGTGTCGTCGTCATCGCTGGAAAGGTCCTCGCAGCAGCCGTTCTTGCAGGCCCAGCCGGGTCCCAGAGCATCTGTGCATTCGGATGTGGTTTCACAATTGATGCAGTCTGCGTCGTCATTGTCGTCGTTGTCGTCATCATCATCGCCGCAGGAAAAAAGCGCAAAGCTAACGAGCAGCACCACAATAACGGTGATACAAAAAAATCTGGTTCTCATCAACGTCTCCTGTAAAAATAGGAAGGGCAGGGTTTATAAAAATGCATTATATCAAAGTCTGCAACCACCTCTCCAGACACCGTGCCCCGGGAAAGCCGTCCTTCGACCTCATGGTTTCACCAAAATCCTCGTTGCAATTGTCGGTTTTATCCCTGTCTTGCGTTGAAATCAACCGTTTTATCCATCAAAACCCGCGCTGTGGACGTTGCCGGGGCGCAGCATCGCGCCTTCGCAATCACCAAACTGGTTGAAGCAAAACAGGGCTCGGTAACACGGTTCGAGAATCGGCCGTCTCAGACCAATGCGGGGCGTCAGGTTGATCTGGCGCCCCTTTTTACGTCGATGCCTTCGCTTTTCTTGTGGCCCACCCAACGCCCGCCACAATCACCGCCAAAGGGCAAAATCGACTTCGCAGTCCAGGTCGAGCAAAGCGGCACCGGCCACGCGGTGCTCATGGCCAAAAGGGCGCTCGGGAAGTTCCGGAATGGCGGAATTTAGGCTTCAGACGCACGCTCGGCAAAAGCGAAGAATTCTATTGTGGCCGGATGCTTTTAGAAAAAAGGCGACGCCTGCCTAGCAGTTGATTGCGTCTTCCCAAGCCGTTGCGCAGGCGTCCCAATTGCTGCAATCGGTTCCCACGCAATTCAGGAATATCTCTGTCGCACCCTTCGAACAAGGCTGCTCGAGGTTGTAGTACTCCTCGCACACCAACAGGGCCGCGCTTTGGTCGAAGCCAAAGCATTCCATCTGCAGAGAAATGCACCGGTCCATCCCATCGCCGAAACCGTCGTCATCATCCCCAGCGGAATCGTCGTCATTGTTATCGTCGTCATCATCGTCATCGTCACAGGCCACGACAGCGACAGAGGCGAAAAGGCAAAGGGCTAAAAGGACGGCAAGCCAGTTCAAGGATTTCATGGTTTCCCTCCCAGGATCCAATCGATTTTAACAGTCATATTCGTCTGTGACGCAATAGCCCATCGCTTTTGACCACAGGTGAAGCCCTAACGGTTTGAATCCGCCGTTGATGGACGTAGATCCTTTGCTTCGCTCAGGACGATAAAACGGAAAAAGTATAACGGGCACCGCAGGGGCGTTCAGACTTTTGAAACAGCCCCACAGTCACAAATTCTACTCGGGATCGCGGACGCAGCGATAACCAAGGTCGAACTCGTCATTGGCGCTGGCTATGTCGCCTTTCCAGAAATCGATGTTCCACCCTTTTCCTTCTTCGTCCTCAACAGCCGACGACGTCCAATACAGACCGCAATCAGTGCTGTTAAAAACAGAAGGCAAATAGCAGCCATCAGCCGGGCCTTCCCCAAGGTTGCAGCCCATGCAGTAGTTTTCATCGCTTTGCCAGCATTCCCAGGAAAGACAGGAGTCGGTAAGACCGCAAGGACCGGCCGCTTCGGTTGCGGTACAACCCCGGATCAGGGAGCGCAAATCGCTGATGGTCGGCAAACGCCAATCGTTATTACCGCCCAGTGAAAGACTTGCGCATTCGGCTTCCGCCTCGAGTTTTGTCCAGCCCATGAGCTGTGTGGATACCTGCCACATCAGGCCGCTTTCGACGTCGGTCCAGGTGCCGTCATCGTCGTCGTCATCGCCGCCGGTGTCATCGTCATCGTCCGCCGTATCATTGTCGTCGTCCGCCGTATCATTGTCGTCGTCCGCCGTATCATTGTCATCATCTGCCGCATCATCGTTGTCGTCGTCGTCATCATCGTCGGGAAGGGAGCATTCCGATGGCCCGGCGACAGCCAAAGCGAAACAGAAGACCGCTATCAAATAAAACAAAAGTTCCCATGTTTTCATCTCTCACTCCGATCCGTTTTGTGTCGAGTACTTACTAAGCTGCTGAAAATCGCTCGCCAATGAGCTATCTTCATATTATGACATCATATTTACGCTTCGTCTCCCGTTGTCAAGTCCGAGCTTTTCGCTTTTCGAGCTTCCTTGTTGGCCCCGGCGCCGCCGCTAGGCGTTTGCTTACGTCAATTCCCGGCCTGCTCTGCAGGGAGGTCATACCACCGCGCCGCGCCGCAGGGTGGCCCGGGCGCCGGCTCGACCGGCTGGTCTAGGGGGATGTCGCCTTGCTGGGCGCGTATGCCGAGGGTCGCGAACAATGGCTTTGCCACGAGTTGCCCCAGCAGGTAGTAGGGGTCCCAACGCCGCAACCAATTGCCGATACGATCTTCGGCCACGGCGTCCAAATCCAACTCCCACAACCCATGGTACTTCGTCGTTAGATAAGCCTTGCCGCCCGCGGAATCCACCGCCCACCAGCGCGGCCACGGCGGACCGTAACCGCGCGTGATCAGGGCCATGGTGTCGGCGTCGCGAATCTCCAACGAAGAGAATAGACCCGCAACCAGCAGCCACCGCCGTTGAGGGTCGATTTCGAGTTCGTGGACGCCCGGGAAGGTGCGGAATTCGTCTATCGAGAGGTCTTCCAGCGTCACGCTGTACAACGCTCCCGGAAACGGTGCGGAAAAAACCAACCGGTCGCGCAAGGGATCGAAAACCGAGCGGTCAGATTTGAAGGGTTTGTTTCGCGAACGGGACAAGCTGAACGGACGTGGCCGCAACGCCAGCAGTTGTCGGATGCTGCCCGTCGCCCATAGTTCGTTGCGTTTCGGGTCGTAAGTCAAATCGAAGTTTTGATTTTTTCGCAACGACGCCGTGACGCGCGCGCCATCGGGGCACATCGCGAACAAGCCGCCCGGACATGAAACCACGAGACTTTCGGGCTCCGGGAACCAGAATGTGCGGCAATGATCGTCGTAATAGACCGTTGGCGAATTCGTGATCGGAATCTCACGCACCAAACGAAGTTCATCGGCCTCAATCACCCGCGTCACTTGATCGGCGAAATCGACCTGGACCAGCAAATCGCGTTGACGATCCACGCCGAGCGCACTGGCGCGATTGGATTTGGGAGGCAGGATCAAGCGTTGTTGCGGGAACGTCGTGTCGGCTTGGGGGGCGTAACGCTCGACGCGCCGCAGTTGTTCATCAACGACCAACACCGTGCCCCGATCTTCTTCGAACACAGCCTGATAAAACCACGCGCCGTGCGATGGGGCGATTTGCCGCCACCAACCGTGCCCGGCAATCGGCTCGCCGATCGGCAACGGTTCGGCCAACCACACCAATAATGTCGGCGCAAGCACCAAGGCTACGACAACCGGTCGCCACAGCTTCATGCCATAGGCGCGACCGCGATATCTCGCCCAAACGGCCAAGGGAAACAACGCGTCGCCCAGCACCGGCAGGGCAAAAAATCGCAGCCAACCGGTCTCTTCCTTTTCCCTTCCGGCCAGCAAAATCATCAACGCAATGTTGGCGCCGACAAAAAAACAAGCGAACTGGAATGATGTGGGCCGGGTGACATCAAGGCGCGTCCAATCGGGCGTTGTTGCGATCAGCCCGCCGGAAAGAACGCCTGCCAAGAGCGCCGCGATTCGCCGCCGACGAAAGGAGCCGGGCAAAAGGCAACCCAGAGCAAAAACCGACCCTATCGCGAAAAACAACGAGTGGTACAAATCGTTTTGCAGCAAACGAGTCATAATTTCATGTTCGGAGGGCGTTGACGCCAGCCACGCCGCTACCCGGTGCCAGAGCACCGACACGGCGATCAACAGAACCAGGGACACACGGAGACTGTAGACGACAGTCGGCGCCCAACGGCTTCGTAAATCGGGATTTTGTTCGACCCGCGCCACTGGTGAACTCCTGAAACCGGAACGCCAAGCAGGCGCCCAGATCTTTCACAGGATTGTGAATGGGTGATTGTAGCGCGTCGTCACCGCAGGGGAAACGCCGCCTAAGCGGCCGCGGGAACCGGTGTCATCGTGGTAGTTCTGGGTCACGGCGGCGCACTCGGCAAAGGCAGTATTATTTTGTATGATTTCACAATAATCTACTATGAACTTCTCAAGAAACCGGAACTGGAACGGGAATTCGCTTGACGAAAGGGACGCAGAATGTCCGAACGCGCCGTGTTAAATAAGACTTGATCCCACTGAGGCTCTCTGTAACCTGATTCGCCGAATTCAAATCACGTTTACAGGAGAAGGGGAATTGATGAGGAGATTCCTTTTATTGGCGCTCATGGCGGTGCTGAGTTTGGGCTTCGGTTTGCTGGCTTCTTGCGGCGACGATGACGACGACGACTCAGGCGACGATGACGATAGCGAAAACGACGATGACGCCACGGACGACACCTGGGCCGATTCGTCCTCGGGCTTGACGTGGCAACTGACGTCGTCGAGCGATTACATGACGTGGGACGATGCCAAGACCTATTGCAGCAATTTGTCCCTGGCCGGCGGCGGCTGGCATTTGCCGACAATCTCGGAACTGCGTTCCTTGATTCGCGGCTGCGACGCGACCGAATTGGGCGGCGTCTGCGGCGTGGCGGACGGCTGGACGGAATCCGATTGCTGGAGTGATCCGTGCGGCGGATGTGGTTATCTGGAAGGCCCTGGTTCGGGTGGGGCGTACTGGCCGGATGGAATGTCTGGCGAGATCGAATGGTATTGGTCGTCGTCGCCGGTCGCGGACGACGGCCTCCACGCGTGGTACGTCGGTTTCTTCTACGGCGACGTCGACAACGGCTACGTTGGCCGCAACGACGGCCGCGCGCGCTGTGTTCGTTAGTCAGTCGACCGTGAAAATTGGTGATTTGGTCATTTGGGGGAGTCCAGAGGGGCATCCCCTCTGGTGGATTTCGATATGATTCAGGATAATTCTGCGATAAGCCGATCAAGGAGTCGGATCGGGAAGAGAATTTGTGCCGGAAGAAAGGGAAGCAAATGTTGAA
Organism: Candidatus Lernaella stagnicola; assembly: GCA_030765525.1. Classification (NCBI taxonomy): domain Bacteria; phylum Candidatus Lernaellota; class Candidatus Lernaellaia; order Candidatus Lernaellales; family Candidatus Lernaellaceae; genus Candidatus Lernaella; species Candidatus Lernaella stagnicola. The sequence goes on along the minus strand of JAVCCK010000041.1, from coordinate 180,722 downwards.
CCGCTTTGGGAAGAGTTGGCTCGCGATTTCGTTGATGCTCATCTTGTTTTTCATGTTTGCCGCTTGTGATACCGGAGAGGACGAAGAGCCGGGGGAAGGCGAGATAAAATGCCACAAAGATACCGACGGTGACGGGTACGGGAATCCGCAACACAGTGTTATTTCCAAACACGATGAGTGTCCCGAGGGTTGGTCGGAAGACGGGACGGACTGCGACGACGGCGATGCGGATCTGTTCGCGTGGCTGGACGGCAGCGAAGATGCGGATCACGACGGCTACGGCGTAGGCGAACCGGATCAGCAGGTTTGCTCCGGCGAAGAACTTCCCGAAGGGTACGGCCCGGAAGGCGGCGACTGCGACGACAATGATCCGCTCAAGCATCCGGCCGCTTTCGATTTTCCCGACGACAACATCGATCAGAACTGCGACGGCGTTGATTTCGAGCGATCGGAAGAGGTCGGTATTTTCGTTTCGCCCATGGGCAGCGATCAGGGCACGGGGAAGATGGACGATCCGCTGTTGGTCCTTTCCGACGCTGTCGATCTGGCCGCCGCGCAGGGAAAGGTCGTGTTCGTGGCCGAGGGCCAGTATTTTTACGATTTGAGCGTCACCGCCACGGTGTCGATGTTCGGCGGATACGAAGATGCTTCGTGGTCCCGCAACATAACGCTATATCCTTCCATCATTCCGGCCGGCTCAACAAAACCGGCGGTCCGGATCGAGGGCGGTGTGGGTGAGACGATCGTCTTCGAGGGATTCACGGTACACGGGGACGACTACGCTCTGGCAACCACCGGCGTGCGCGTGTCGGCGGGGACGACGGCGATCGTGGCCAACAACCTGATCTACGGCGGCAACGGCGGGGCGAGTTGCAACGGCGTTTCTTCCAAGGGCGATATCACGCTGCTGGGCAACCGCATCACCGGTAGCCGCGGCGCGCCGACCGGTGCGGTCGGCGTTTACATCAACGGCGGCACGGCTTTGCTGGTCGACAACATCATTGAAGCGAACGACGCGCTCGGGGCCGTCTCGATGGATGGCGTGCAAGTCATTAACGCTGAAGCCACGTTGATTCGCAACCAGATTTCCGGGGGCACGGGCGGCACTTCGACCAGCAGCGTGGAGGTGAACAACAGCGATGTTACCCTAGTCAATAACCTGCTGTTTTCGGGTTTCGATTGCACCTCGGTCACGGGCGTAAGCGTCACCAATTCTCAGTTTGCGGCGCTGAACAACGTCATTTTCGCGAACGCTGACGAAGACAATGTCACCGGGATCAAAATGAACACCGTGACCGCCGCGTACCTCGTCAACAACATCGTCGACGTGCGGTCGAACTATTGGGCTTATGGTCTGCATTTGAACGACAGCCAGAATGTCTACCTGCTTAATAATGATTTATTCGTCCACGGCGAGGACCCGCTGAGCAGCGGTCTGATCTATCTGGCGGGCGATGATCTGACGACCCTGGCCGACGTGGAAGCTTGCGAATGGACCGGTTGCGCGCAGGCCGAAGACAACCTGGCCGAAGACCCCGCCTTCGATTTGGAGGGCACTTTTCATCTGCAGGCGGGCAGCCCTTGCGTCGACGCCGGCCGCGACATCGCGCCCTGGTATTTCGGACCCTGGTTCAACATCGATTGGGATCTGGATGATCGCCCCCAGGGTGCGGGGTGGGATATGGGAATCGACGAGTTTTGATTTATTGATGCGATTGAGTCTCGTGACCGTTGCCGGTATTTTGGGCGTCGACTGCTCCGACGACGACGATCAAGCTGTCGTTGTTCGGAGAAAAAACGTGACGCCGCCGCCGATAACGACACTATTTGTGACCGCGACGCCGCCGATGCCGACACAATGAGCGACGACGCCGCCGCCGAAAGTGACCGTGCGTCGCTTTTTCGGGTTACGATCACAGGTCACGATTCGCGTATCATGGGCGCGAGTCGTCTCGAATTCCTAGATTGAACGCCGCCCCTTAAGTCACTCCACTTCGCCTGGATCGATGCCCAAAGCTTCTGCCACGCCCTTGCCGTAGGCCGGGTCCGCTTTCATGCAGTTGCCGATGTGACGCAGCTTGATTTTCTTCGGTGCGTCGCCCATGGCTCTGGCGGTGTTTTCAAACAGAACCTTCTGTTGCGCGGGGCTCATAAGCCGGAACAAGGCGCCGGGCTGCGAGTAGTAATCGTCATCGTCCTCGCGGTGGCTCCAGTTGCCGGCCGCCCCGTCGAGAGGCAAGGGCGGCTCGCGGACCCCCGGTTGCTCCTGCCACTCGCCGTAGCTGTTGGGCTCGTAACCAAGGTTGCCGCCGTAATTGCCGTCCACCCGCATCGCGCCGTCGCGGTGGAACGCGTTGACCGGGCAGCGGGCCTGGTTGACGGGAATCAGGTGATGGTTCACGCCCAACCGATAGCGTTGCGCGTCGCCGTAGGAGAACAGCCGGCCCTGCAGCATCTTGTCGGGCGAGAAGCCGATGCCGGGCACGATGTTCGCCGGGTTGAAGGCGGCTTGCTCGACGTCGGCGAAGTAGTTCTCAGGGTTCCTGTTCAGCTCGAGTACGCCGACATCCATGAGCGGGTAGTCTTCATGCGGCCAGACCTTGGTCAGATCAAACGGATTGAAGGGGAAATTTGCGGCCTCCGCTTCGGGAACGACTTGAATTTTCATGCTCCACCGCGGAAATTCTCCCGCCTCAATGCTGTCGAATAGGTCGCGCTGGTGGCTCTCGCGGCACTTGCCGATGATTTCCTCGGCCGCCGCATCGGTCAGAATCTTGACTCCCTGTTGTGTTTTGAAGTGGAATTTGACCCAGAAACGCTCGCCGTTCACGTTGATCAGGCTGAAAGTGTGGGAGCCGTAACCGTTCATGTGGCGGTAGGAGAGGGGAATCCCCCGGTCGCTCATGGTGATCGTGACCTGGTGCAGCGCCTCGGGCAACGAAGTCCAGAAATCCCAGTTGTTGCGAGCGCTGCGAAGGTTGGTCCGTGGGTCGCGTTTCACGGCGTGGTTGAGATCCGGGAATTTGAGCGGGTCGCGCAGAAAGAACACCGGCGTGTTGTTGCCGACCAAATCCCAGTTTCCTTCTTCGGTGTAGAATTTCATCGCAAAGCCGCGTATGTCGCGCTCGGCGTCCGCCGCGCCGCGCTCGCCCGCGACGGTGGAAAAACGCACAAACACGTCAGTGGTTTTGCCGATTTCCGAGAAAATCTTGGCCCTGGTGAGTCGGGTGATGTCATGGGTGACGGTGAACGTGCCGAACGCGCCGGAGCCTTTCGCGTGCATTCGGCGCTCGGGGATCACCTCACGGTCGAAATGGGCGAGTTTCTCCAGGTACCAAACATCCTGCAGCAACATCGGACCACGCGGTCCGGCGGTGACCACGTTTTGGTTGTCGACGACGGGCGCGCCGACGTTATGGGTCAGTTTCTTGGCCATGACTCGGTCTCCTTTTATGATTCGATGTCAGATTGTCTTTTTTTTCGATCGTTTATCGAAAACGCCTCGTAATTCTCATTCACCTAATCAAGACTCACGCCGTAGAAACCGTGCATCAATCCACAAGGATTTCACACGAATTCGCGGCGCCGTTAATACGTTTTTTTGTGGCGACAACATCTTGCCCTCACTAAACGATAGTCACGAAAACGTGCTTCGGCTCCGCGAACATTACTCTCGAAGAAAAGACGCGTCGCCACACCGTTTCGTATTCAAGTCGACAACCAGGAAGTCGCCTCCCAGGGTCGGAGAGCGTTTTGCGCGGGCGTTCGAAAGCGCTAAGCTAGGCGCAGGTGGCCGGCGACCTCGAGTCGCGCCAAATGCGGGAAACGCCGTCGCCCGGCGGGATGGACATCAACTTGGCCTTAGAAACACGTAAGCAGTGCCGATTCTTTCCCATTACCTGGGAAACGAGTGCTTTCCTGCTGGTGGTAATCGCCGCCATCGGGTATTTCCTGCTGTTCTATTGGTTGAATTATTCGAAGTGGATTCATTTCGACCCGATGGTCCCCGACATTGGTTCCTTGGCCCACATACGCGCGACGCTGGCTCAAGGGCGCTTGCAGGAAAACTTGGTTCTTACGCCGGGTTTTTATTTGTTGTATCCGGGCTTATTGCTGCTTCCGTTTCCGGAATACCCATTGGCGATCAGCCCGTTTTTCACGGCGCTTTCGATCATCGTTCTATTCGCCATTGCCCTGCAGTTGACGAAAAGTCCGGCGGTATCGTTGGCGCTGGCGTTTTCCTACTTGATCAATCCGCTTATCGAAATCTATTCGTTTCTCGGCTTTCGACCCGAATCGCCGGGTATTTTTTTCCTCTTCCTATTTGTTTACCTCGCGTTGCGAGAGCGCGGTCGGCTTGCTGCTGTGGCGGCTGTGCTGAGCATGGTTTTCAAAATTGAGTTCGTACCGGTCGTCTTTTTCATCGCGTTGTGGTTTTACCGGCGCAAGGAGCGGCCGACGATCGTCCCGTCGTTGATCGGCAGCATGGTCGCCGGCGCGATTTACGGCGCGGCGTTGCTGTACGTGCTTGTATTCTCGTCGCAGACCGGCGATTTCAGCCCGACGATCACTTCGCCGCTGCAGTTTCTGAAGAATAATTCGTCGGCGGGTTTCTTCTTCGGATTGTTCTCGCCGTTCAACCTGCGGTTGATCCTACTCATGTTTCCGGTCGCGTTCATCTGTTTGCGAGCGCCGTATTGGACGTTTGTGCCCGCCGTTTTTCAGCTTGTGGTTACCTTGCTGCTCAACGACATCTGGGCTCGAGCCGGGTACTTCGACGCCTTTCTGATTTATCCGATCACCGCATGGACGGGGATTGTCCGGCTTCCTATCGTCTGGGCGGTGATGATCTATCTAGGCGCCGCCTTCGGCCTTGCCGCGCTGTACGATCACCTCAGGCGCGACGTGCCTCGCAAGACGATAAAGCACGTCGCGATTGTCGCTGCGTTGGTCGTTTTCGGCGGGGCGTATCATTGGCTCGCCGCGCCGCCGACGGGCGGTCCCGTGCCGCTAACGCCTTCGTGGTCGCAATACAGCTACCGTTATCAAGAAACGGCGGGCTCGCGCCAAATTCGTGCGGACATCGATTTGATCGAGCAGAGCCAGTTGAGCGCGTGCTTATCCTGGCAGTATCCCTATTACGTCGCGAGCTACGTCGAGAACCGCTCGCAACCATCCATCAACGGAGTTCCGTGCGATCTGGAGCGCGTGCAACCGCATTGGATTTTGGTGGACACGCTGGTCAGCACTTATCCCGCCAAGCAGGATGTGATCGACTGGACCCTGGCGACGCTGGCCGACCCGCACTACGCGGTCCAAAGCGTGCAAGCCGGGGTTGTGCTGCTCGAGCGGGTGGAAGAGGGCGCGGCGGACCGGACGAAAAACCGCCTGATCGCCGACTATCTTCTGGAAAACCGCTCGACTTTGCAGTATGCGCTGCCTCATCGCGAGCTTTACGTCGAACTGTTGGCGCGAGAGGGGAAACCTCCGCCGCCAACGATCTAGCCTGTTTTGCGGTCTCGTTTATCCGCCCGACCCGAAAGTTTGCCGACCGGTGATCCGTTGCCTCGACGGCGTAGGTGTGACAAAATACCGCGATGTCATGCTACCCCGTTCTCCTCGGGAAACGGGATATTCGGAACACCCCATTGAATGAGGTAAAGAATGACGCGGATTTCAAAATTGCCCTACGTCATCAGCATTTCGCTAACGCTTTTCCTTTCGCTGGTCGCGCGTATGGCGTTCATGAACAACAGCATGGGCCGCTTGGCTTTTGCACGTTTCATGTACCTGATAGCGGCTGTTCTCGTGATTCTGATGTACTACAAAGCCTGGAAGGCGCTTCAGGACGAAGAGGCGAGAACGACACCCGGAAAAGCACTGGGGTATTCGTTCATTCCGGTGTTCAACGTGTATTGGATCTTCGTGGTTATGGCGGGGTTCGCGGCCGACTACAACAGCTACGTCGAGCGCCATGAATTGCCGATCGAAAAACGGATGGGCACCGGACTGTATTGGGTAACGGCGTTCTGTTGGATCTTTGCTTTTCTCGTGATGAAAAACCGACCGCTCGGCGGTGTGCTGCTCTTTGTCCTACTGGCGGCCCAAACGATTGGGGCGATAAAAGTTATTAACGCGGTGAATTTGTTGGCCGATGCCCAGGAAGGCAAGATCGACGAGTCGCCCGACGAAAGCGCCGCGGAGCTCACCGAAGAATCGACCGATGAAGGCGTGGAACAAGCTGCACAACCGGCAACCGAGGCGGGCGAGGTGCAAGTGGAAGAGGAAATCGAATCGGACACCGAGAGCGAAGAAGACGCCAAATCCGACGGCGATAGTTAATATACGCGGCAATCAGGCGAAACACCGCCAAGAGGCAGCGTAGCGAAGAGGTATCGTTGATTGCCGCCAACCGAAGACCCGGAGGGCGGAATGAAAACGAAATGGGGAGTCTGGACGATTGCGCTGCTGGTGCTCGCCCTGATCTTCGTTGTGGCTTGCGGCACCGGCGGTGACGGCGATCAAACATCGGTCGGCGATGACGACGCTACCGATGACGACACGACGCCGCCCTTACCAAATGATGATGACGATGACGACGACACCACCGACGACGATACCGCCGGCGACGATGACTACGACGAGGCCACCCTTTGGCTGGTGGACGGCGGCGCGGGACGAAACGGTTTGGACCTGCTCGCGGAACACGAAGACCTTTACCTCGCCGCCGCAAAAGGGCGCGAGTTGTTTCTCTTCACCTCGTCCGGAAAAGGGCCGTGGACCGAGGAGTTCATTGCCCGCGGCGCCGCCAAGCCGGCGCTGACGCGTGACAGCAACGGCGCGCTTCACTTCGCGTTTCAAAACCCGGCCAGCGAAACCTTGTTCTATGCTTCGGACCGCATCGAACGCTGGGAGATCGTGGAAGTCGATATCGGTTTTGGGGCGGGTCGGGCTATCGACATCGCCGTCGACGGCGACAACGTGCCACATATCCTTTACGCCCACGAGGAGATCCTCCGAGACGCCTACGATGACGGCGACGATATCGGTTGGATCCGCCGGGAGGTTGCCGATATCGGTGTCTTCAGTTCGGATCTATCGGTAACCGCCGATTTTAACGGCAAACTGCACCTGGCTTTCTACGACGGCAACACGAACAACTTGAAATACTCCGCGCGCGACGAAACCGGTTGGTCGGAACCGGTTGTGGTCGACCCGGAGTTCAACGTAGGCCACTATCCTTCCATTGCCGTCAGCGGTGACGACACGGTGTACATCGCCTACCACAACCTGTCGGACACGTCGCTCAAACTTACCGTCAACGACGGCGGCGGCTGGAATCCGGAAACCGTCGACGCCAATTCCGGCACCGGATACTTCAACTCGGTGGCGGTGGCGGCCGGCGGCGAGGTTGGAATCTCTTACTCCGCCTGCATAAACGACGAGGGGTGCCAGCCGGCGGCGGCGATCGGTTCACCCGGTTCGTGGAATGTCATGGCGATCGACGATTTCACTTTCGATGTGCTGTTCCACGCCGCAGTGTTCGACGGCAACGGTTTCGGCACCGCGTTCTACCGGGAAATCGAGGCCGGGTACGGTGAGTTGGCCTTTGTCCGCCGCACCGGCGACGCGTGGAATACGGATGTCATTGCCGCGGATGTTGGCTTGGACACGTCGCTCGCCGCAAGCGATTCCAGCATCGAGGCGATCGCCTGTCGCGATCCTCGAAACGGCACGGCGAAGTTGGCGTTGCCCTTTGAAGGCGAATGGGCCACCACGGTCATTGACGACACGTTGGACGGCGGCCACCGCACCAGCGTCGCCGTGGACGAGTCGGGCGACTATCACGTTTGCTACCATCGCGAACCGGGCGGTGCGTTGGTCTACGCCACGAATGCGGGCGGCCTGCAGAGTGAAACCGTTCTGGATGTGGGACGGGATTGTTCGATTGCCGTGGGTCCGGACGGTACGGTCTATATCACCTCATTCCACGAGGACGAGACCGATATTAATTTGTCCACGCTCGGCGAGGAGGGCTGGCTGACCACATCGATCGCCGAGGGCAGCACATTCGGCGGCGATACGGCGCTGGCGGTCGACCAAGACGGCACGTTGCACGTGGCGTTTTACTTCGGCGAAATCACGTTCGACGTGAAGTACGGGAACAACGCGACCGGCACGTTCCTTTTCGAGGTTGTCGACAACATCAATGATTTCGGCTCACGGCTGTCGTTGGACGTGGATTCCATCGGTCGCGCTCATCTCGCCTACGCCCTGGGTAATGATTTTTCCGAGGGTACGCTGAAACATGCGAGCCGCGCTCTCAACGGCGAATGGACGCTGGAAGATTTAGATGACGACGCCGGGTTATGGACGGCGCTGGTGATGGACGATTTCGACGACGTCCACATCGCCTTCTATCGTCTATCGACCGGCGACCTGGGCTACGCGACCAACACTTCAGGCGATTGGGAAGTGCGGGCCATCGACACCGGCGGCGACGCCGGTGACTTCGCGTCGATCGGCTACACCGACGATAACAACCAGGTCTACATTGCCTATTGGGCCGAAGGCGCGCTTTACGCGCTGCGTTTTCCGGTAGGCTATGACGGGTGGGATGATTCGCGCTGACCACGCGGCGGGCGTCACCTCGCTTGACGAGGTCGTTCGTCTGACATCGTAAACTCACCGGCCGCTCGGATATCCGGTCGCCTTCAGCAGCCGCAGCCACCGCCATCATCTTCGCGACTGCGCGCTTCAGAGCCTCCGCTATCGTCATTGTCATCGTCGTCGGATGGGGCGGGTGGTTCGTCATCATCGTCGTCGTCATCGCCGTCATCGTCGTCATCGATTGGATTATCGCCGTTGAGGTAGTACTCGAAACCCTGCGCCCACGCGGCGGTGAACCTCGCGTATTCGTCGGTACCGGCCATAAAACTGCAGGCGGCGTCGCCGCCGGAAAGCGTGCCGATAAGTTGACCGCTTTGGTTGAGCAGGGGACAGCCCGAAGACCCGCCTTCGGTGGAGCTTTCGGTGTAACGCACGGTTAAAAAGGCGTTGCTCGTGGAGAGCAGCGACCCGAAGGAAATACGCGCGTATTCTCCATCCGGATGATGCAGGGCCGTCGCCGTCGTGCCCGGGGAATTGTCCCGCAGCGACCACCCGAGATAGGAGGCGTTGTTCGGGGCGTCTTCATCCAACAGCAGCAGTGAGACGTCAACCGAAATATCCGTCACCTTCAAATCGGCGCCGCGGCGGCTGGGCAACGAGAAGAAATCCGGGCGGCCGCCGTCGCAGATCGCGGTGTGAAAGAAGAACGTGACCTCGACGCTGTCGGCCTCGGACTGGTATCCGACACAGTGATTGGCGGTTGTCACCCACGGCCGAAAAGAATCCACCGCGTCGGTCAGCAGCGCGCCCGAGCACACGTACGTGCCTCCACCGCTGCTGAAGGTCAGGTGCACCAAGGCGTCGCGCACATCGTCCCATTCCGGGTAGCAGGTCGGATCGAGGTAACACCACGATTCCTTGCTTGGCCGCTCGAGCGTTTTTAGACCGTGGCTAACGCGGTCGATGCGAATATCCGGCGTCGTTGGCGACGCGGTGACAACTTCAATGTGCAGCAAGTCGCCGCGAATTAGGGGCGTCCAGAAAGGACGGCCGTCCAAGGACGCCTTGAGCTCCTTAATCGGGCCGGCGCCGGAAGCTCCGTACACGGCGATCGTGGCGTCCGCAGGTAAGCTGAGGCGGCTCAGCCGCGCGCGCAAAAATGTGGCGCCGGGGGATGAAACGGCGGTGCGCCACGAGGCTCGGCCGGTCGAATCGACGAGGTGTTCCCAGGGAGCCGAAACGTTCGGCAATTCGGCTTCAACACCGACCCAGGCGCGTTTTTCCTGACCTTGCGCCGCCAGGTTCCGGGTCAGGCGTGCGATGGTTGCCTCGGATAAACGAACGCGCGCTTCGCCGGCGGCGCTGCTACCCAGCAAGTAGCCGGGGGGCGGGGCGGATCGTGCGTCCTCACCGATCGCCGTGGCGGGCCGGCGCTGAGTATTCGTTTCCTGAAGGCCCGCGTGGGCGAACACGGCGAGCAGGCCGAGCAAAACGACGACCAATCCAAACGTCCCTGCACGAAAAAGCTGCGTACGCATCATTCCACTGCGCCTCCTTACTCGAAAGTATAACGTCCGGGACGAAAAAGAGCGTAAAAAAAGGCGCGTCAAGACACGCCTTGATTTCTGAAATTGTCGGCTACTTAGCAGCCGCAGCTCCCTTCGCTCTTGCTGTCGTCTTCCTCATCGGCGCGCGCGGGCCCTTCGTCGTCCGGCGGCGGGCTTAGATCGTCATCGTCCGAAGCATCGTCGTCGTCATCGTCCGTCGCGTCGTCGTCATCTGCCGTATCGTCGTCGGTCGTGTCGTCATCGCCCGGGGCGTTGACGGTGATGAAGGCGGATTTCACGACGTAGTCGCTGCCGCCGTCGTTGGTCACGGTAAGGGAAACGTCATAGCTTCCCGGTTCTTGGTAGGTGTGTTTCGGTCGCTGCGCGGCGGAGGTTTCGCCGTCGCCGAAAACCCACGCCCAAGTCGTAAGATCGCAGTACGTCGTGGCCTCGGAACGGTCGGCGAATTGCACTTCCAGCGGCACTTGGCCTTGTTTGGGCAGGGCGTCGAAGTTGGCGGCGGGCAAGCCGCAAATGACGGTGAAAGCGTTGTTAAGGGTGTCGCCTCCGAACGTCGTCTCGACAACCACGTTCCACTCTCCGGTCAGGGCGTTCGTCAGGTCGAAGACAGCCGCCGCGCTGGTGGCGTTGTAAACAACGAAATCAGTCGGGGTCATGTCGTCTTCGTTGGATCGCGTCAGTGTGACGGTCATATCCGGTGTGAAATGCGTGCCGGTAAGTTGAATCGTGAAGTCGTCGTCGTCGTTGGCCCCGACTTCCGGCGAAATCGAATCCAAGTCCGGCGGATCGGTGATCACGGTAAACGCGTCCGGCAGCACACCGGCTCCTGCGATGTTGGTGACTTCGAGGTTGTAGACGCCGACCGGTACGTCGCTCAGATCAAAATCGCAGACCAAATTCGTTCGCGACGTGACGACAACCGATGTTCCCGGCACTTGCACCTTGCTGTCGGGCGTTACCAAACGCACCGTGCTGGTGGTTTCGAAAAGGTCGCCGACAATCGCCACATCTTCCAACACGGCGTTGTTGTTGCCTTCCGCGGGCGTGATGGAAAAGACGTCGGGCGGGTCGAGCAGATAGGTGATCATCATGTCCTTCTGCAACTGGTTGTAATACCCGATATAGGGCGAGCCGCGGTCGTCCAAGGCGATGGTCGTGTAAGCACCGGTGTTGCCGTCGCCGCCGTTGTCGTCGAGGGTCACGATCGTCCAACCGCTTGCCGTTCCCAGCGCGTATCGCAATTCGCCGGCGCCGTAGTACGCCACATGCAGGTTGTCGTTGCCGTCGATGGCGATACTGGTCCACGCGCCGAAATCACCGTCCCCGCATTCGATATTGTCGAGCGTCCATTCGTCGGCCACTTCAAAGATGACCGCGGCGCACTCCTGGCCGAGGGTCTCGGTATTCCACGTACTGATGTAGGGATTGTCGCCGGAGTCCAGCGCGATGTCGGACCATATGCCGGCGAAATCGAAATCGAAGGTCACCGTGAAGTCCCAACTCCCCGCCGCATACCACGCGTACTTCTGTTGCGGCGAGAACACGTTGTCGCCTTGATAGGCCACGTGAGGGTTATCACCGCTGGAAAAGGCGATCGCCGTGTGTTCACCGAATTGCGACATTCCGGCCGACGAAGTCGCGGTGTCCACGCCCGAGACGTGCCACGAGCCGGCACTGTCGCGGTAGCCGACTTTCAAGCCCATGTCGTTGAAAGCGCCGTCGTCGAAATGATAGGAGACATAGGGTAGGCCGGTGGCCTTGAAGGCGAGATCGATGAAGTCGCCTTCGATGTCGCCGGTTGCGCCCCCGATGAACTCGGTGTGCCACGCCTCGCCGTCGAACCAAGCGTATTTCGGTCGATTGTCTTCCTGCGCGTAGTACGCGATGGCCGGTAGATCGTTGAGCGGATTGATGTCGATGCTGGCATACATGCCGCGGTTTCCCGCATCGACCTGCACGGTCTGCCAGCCGTTGTGCTGCCGCACGGAATACAACAAGCGGCCGACTCCGGCGTCATACCAGGCGGTGTGGATCGTGCGCGTGCTGTCTACGGCGATGCTGGCGTAATTCCCTTGATCGCCGGAGGCCGCTACGTCTTCGATGACCCAACCGGCCGAGGCATTCGAGGCCATCATCAAGCCGCCGATCAGGGCGCACAGTAGGAAAAGGTATAGAGATAAGCGCTTGGGATTCATCAGTTCCTCCGCGAACAAATGGGGGCTGGGCCAGCGTAAAAAGCGTCGAAAATAACGGAGAGAAGCATAACCGAAACGAAGTACGAAACACAACAACGAACGCTTTTTGGTCAAGCGGCATCGAAAGACGACCGATTAACCATATACACTGAGGGGAAGGAGAAACGGAAGCAAAGTTCCAAGGGTAATTTTATATTCACGAAACGCAGCAGCGCGGCTGGCGAAAAATCGCCAATACAAGGCGTATCGCCGACATTTCGCCAAACTACCGCCATCAGCGTACGTGACGCGGTTCCGCAACGGTCTCAAACCTTTTAGGTGCGCAGCGGCCGCCCGGTCGCGGCCCGAAAAGGTTCCACCGCGTCTCTACGAAAGCTACAGTCTCGCTGGTCGCGCCTGCTGCCTTTTTCCGTTCCTTTTGGAACGGCGTTCGTTAGGTCTCGGTAGCCTGCTCAACCGTCGTATTCTTGATTTCGATCACTCGTTGCGGGAAGGGAATTTCGATGCTGTGCTTCCGGCAGGCCTCGTGCAGCCGCACATAGAGTTCGCGTTCCACTTCCCATTGCGAACCCGGCTGAACCTTAGCCCACAAACGTATGCTGATGGCACTGTCGCCCATGGCGGTCACACCGACAGCAACCGGCGGCTCAAGCATTTTGCCCTGCCATGTCGGCTCGGCGAACATCGCCTGTCCGACATCGTTGAACAACTCGTAAACCTTTCGAAGGTCGGTATCGTAGGCCACGCCGATATGCACCACGGCCCGCGCCCACAACTGCGTCATGTTCGATAGGGTCGCGATCTGGCCGTGCGGGATGTTGTGCATCGTGCCGTAGATATCGCGCAACACGACTCGCCGCAGCGAGATCTTTTCCACCGTTCCAGACTTGCCGCCGGCTTCGATCACATCGCCCACCGACACCTGGTTCTCCAGCAAAATGAACAGACCGGTGACGACATCGCGCACGAGGTTTTGCGAGCCGAAAGAAATCGCCAAACCGAAGATGGCGAAAGCGCCCAACAGCGGGCTGATATTCACGCCCAGCGCGTCGAGAATAAGGAGCCCGACGACGAGCCAAATCGCCAGCCGCGCCACGCCGGCGAACACGTTGACGAGGGTGTCGGCGGTTTTTTCGCGCTCGCTGTGGGTCGCATCGTCATCGTCCGACGCGCGTTTGAGCACCCACCGGCCGACAAGGCGCACGAAGCGGATCGCCAGCCACGCACCGAACAGAAAGGCGAGAACCAGTATTCCCTTGCGGAGGACGATGTCGCCCGCGGTCAGCAGGAGCGCGCGGTAGATTTTCTTTTCGTGCTGCTTGATCTGCACGCCGATGCCTTTGACCCGGCCGTTTTTAATGTCGACCATTGCCTCGAAATAAGCTTTTTCGTTTTTCAGTTGGCTCACGCGGATTTTTTGATTCCGAATGACCGTTTCCAGCACCGGCAGCTTGGCGCGGGTCTTTTCGGCGATCGCCTGCCATGTCTTGCGCCACGCCTTGTCGCCGTTGGACGCGTTGATCTGTCGATCAACCAGCGCGTTTTCGCGTTGTGCGAGTTTCAGGTCGGCCTGTTTGGCCTGAAGCACGACCTCGCTGGCTCCCATGAGACTCTCGGCGAGTTCGCCGTCGAATCGCGCAGCATCTCTTTTTTGTTCTTGTAGAAAAAGTTGACGTTCCAGTTGCTCTTTAACCGCCTCGTGCTGCGCGTAGGGCGTGCCGCCGGTGGCTTCGGCGAACCACGACCCGTCGTCTTCCTCGGCTCCGGTTTTAGGGCCGGCCTGCGCGGCGCCGGCTTTGGCTTCCGCTTGTGCTTGGGAGGCGGCGTCAAGGCGCTTTTCGTACGCGTCTTTTTCCTGGTCGATGGCCTTCAGGTACGAATCCTGATTCGCCATTTTATCTTTGCAGAGATTTTGCCAGTCCTTGATCGTCTGCAAACGGTGTTGGTAACGTTGTGCGTCTTTGGCCAAGTCGTTCTTTGCGGCAAAGGCGCCGGCGTTTTCGTAAAGCGGGATCAGCTTGCCCGCGTGATCGGTCTGTTGGCTCCAGTATTCGTGCCACGCGCGATTCGATTTGGCTTTGTCCCGCAATTCGACGACGTGAAAACGCCACCGGTCGGCCTGGGTCATGGCCTCGCTGTCTTTGGGCATCTCCATCACGAAGATCACGGGAGAGGCCTGCAAGTGTTCCAGCCAAGTGTTCTCAGCTTGGTTGACCAGCGCGAGCAAATCGTCGGGCAAGGCCGTCACTTTGGCATTGGTATCGGTTTGCGCTGCGGCGCCCGTTGCCAGCAGCATCGCGAGAATCACGACAAGTATTGCGTTTTTAGTGCGCATCAAAAATCCCCCGCGGCGGTCGGGCCGCGACCAACAAGTGAAAGCTTCAGGATTGAACCAACTTAAGCTGCAAGGCAAAAAACATCAACCACGACGGGTTGCCAGCGCCGAATCCGTAGGGCAAAAAGGAACGGTGATTTTTAATCTCGAAAGGACGTACGATGAATCGATGGACCGCGATGCTGGCCTTGTTGCTGGCCGTAGGCGTGGGATTGTCCGCATGCACCGCCCAGCCGCGACCGGATCTCCAAGCGCCGATGCCCGCACCCAGCCTGGAAAAAGCGCTGGCTCAGTTCGCGTACGAGCCCAATCCCTTCACCGTCGATGCCGAAGTGGTGGAGCAGTATCCGACCTACGATGTGCTGCGTGTTACCTTCCCGGCGTACTTCCAGGACGACCCCGATAACACGCAGGTCATCGCCTGGTACTATCGGCAAAAGACGAAGCAACGGCGCGCCGGCATCGTGCAGATCCCCATTCTCGGCGGCGATTACGGGCCCTCGAAAATGTTCGCCACGCGCTACGCCCGCGAAGGATTCCACGTCTTACGTTTCGAGCGTAAGAGCGAGATATTCGTTCCTGCCAACGGCCTGGCGCACACGCGGCGGGTCATCATCAGCACGGTGATCGACCTGCGCCGCGGCCTGGATTGGTGGAGCGAGCAACCGGAAGTGGACGCACACCGCATCGGCTTATCGGGTATCTCCTTCGGCGGCTTTATGGCGAGTATCATGATGGCGGTGGATGATCGTCCGGCGGCCGCCACGTTGATGCTGAACGGCGGCGACTTCGCAACATTGGTTGTGACCAGTCAGGAAGAGGAAGTGATCGAGGCCCGCGAGGGATTTATGAAACTCAAGGGCTGGGACGAACAAACGCTGTACCGCAACGCCGCTGCGATGTACGCCGAGATCGACCCCATCGTCCTGGCGCCGCGCATCAAGCCGCAAAAGGTGCTGTTTGTGTCGCCGAAATTCGACCAAGTCGTTCCGTATTACCTGGCCACACGGTGGTGGGAGGCGGCCGGCAAACCGCATCGCATTACGCTGCCGACAGGCCACTTCTCGTCGGTGTATTTCCTTTTCTATATCCAAGACCGCTGTGTGGAGCACTTCCGTCGGGTCTTCGGTTACCGAGAATAGGAAACGCGCGCCTTAGTTAAGCAATTGCATCACGAGACCGTGCACGAGGGCGGCCAGTGCCGTCGCGTGCCCCCAGCCCAAGAGCGCTCCGGTACGAATGAACTGCCATGTTGCCGCGAAGCCACTACGCATCTGCGCCAGCACAATGCCGTGATAGAAGAGGGTGAAAAAAGGGATGTAGATCGCCGCAAAGACGACGCCCACACGGCCGATATCCGACTCGGTGGGTTGGCCGTCCACGTCGATGAACTGTCGCGTGGCGAAACCCTGGATCGTTTCAGAAATCGTCGTCAGCGTGTGAAAGCCGAGCGTGAAGCCGATCAGGCCGTCCACGATCGGCAAATAGTCCACACTGAAAACCGGCCGCAAAAGCGCAACCAACACCGTGAAAGTCGGAAATACGTAGGGCCCCAGGCCGATGGCCAAGTCGCCGAACTCCCCGCCAAAGCTACCTTGATGGTACACGACGCCGCCGTCGCGCGCGGTGGCCACGAAGCGTGTCACGCGCCGCAGGAAGAGAATCGCGAAGATGGCATGGGTCAGTTCATGTTCCAACGTTTGCAGGCCGTACCAACGCCGCACGAACACGAAGTGAATCGGTAAGTAGGCGGCGAAGCCGATGATCGCCCAGGTGTAGGCGCCGAAGTTGGCGACTAAATACGCTCCCTCGGCCCAGAACGACAGCGCGTATCCCGGCAGCCAAATTAATAAAATGATCCCTAAGGAAAACGTGAAAAAGCTTCGCATCTCGGAATCTTTCGGAAATGCGGGACGCATAATCGGTCCCGCCAGCCGCGAACGTAGCACATAGAACCGGGCTGCGGCAACGTCCCGCGTGGCGGGAACACCGCGCCGTCCGGCCATAAAAAAACCCCGGAATCACCGGGGTATCAGGCTTAGACCTGGGGGGACTTGAACCCCCAACAAACGGATTAAGAGTCCGCTGCTCTACCAATTGAGCTACAGGTCTTCATTCGTCGCCGGACGATAATACGAAGCAAACACCCGGTGTCAAGTCCCCAGTCCTTTCGCGTATGCGGCTGGGATCGCGCCCTTTACAACCGGGGCGACGCGCCGTTTACTAAACCGGCGGAAAGGAGAAGCACCGCGATGCGTAAAGCTCTGTTGACCATCCTGCTTGTCGGCTTGCTGGCGTTTAGCGTTGCGGCCCGGGACGGGGACGCCACGCCCGAGACACCGGCTTTCCAAGGGCCGGATATGACGCTGACGCTCGACAAAATCGCCGGATCGTACGTGTTCTGGCGGCAAACCGAAGACGGTTATGAAAACGGGTTCATCGAATTCAAGCTCGATCATAGCTGGTCCTTCGTGACGCACTTGGATCGCGATCGCGATCGTGTCACCGACGAACACCAGGTTCGCAAGGGTGAATACGGCATCGGGCGCATGGCCGATGGAACGGTTGCCGTATGGCTGCGGGAAGGTGAGGGCGATCAATCGACCGTATCCGACCTGCGCGTGGTGGGCGGACACGGTGCGAGCTTTTTACTATTCGAGCGTTCGTTTTTGCGGCACGCGCCGGACGAACCCTTTTTCGTGATTAAGCACAACCAACCAATCGTCGCGAAAGAACTGTTTGTGGAATCCGAACCGCCTGGGGCGGCAGTGTATATCGACGGCGTGCGTGTCGAGGGCGTAACGCCGATGACCATCCGGCATCCGCTTGCCGAAAGGCCTTTGCAGGTCAAAGTGGTGAAAAGCGATTTCCATCCGCAAGAGCAGAGTGTAACGCTCGCGCGCGATGAGACGAGCCGACTTCTGTTCAAGCTGACCAAGGGCGAGGCCGGGCTGACGATTACGAGTTCGCCGGCGGTTAAAGTGAAACTCGACGGAGTTTTTCTCGGCAGCGCCGGCTATTTGCCGATTCAGCGCAGCGATCTGCCCGCCGGAAAGCATGAAATCGAGCTGTATAACGATTCCCTCGGATTGCACCATCGCGAGACAATCGTTCTGGAAAAGGGGCGCTTTCTGGAAAAGCGTTACGAGTTTACCGGTCGACTGGTCATAGATGTCGGGCGCGCCGGGCAACTGATTCGACGAGACAAAAAAGCCGGTTCCATACCTTTTGACGGGCAGGTGCCCATCGGCCGCCATGTCTTGATATTGGAAGATGCAAAGGGCGACCAACGCCTCCTCGTCGTGCAGGTGTTTTGGAAAAAGACAACGCTTATTGAAAAACCGTTTGACTCATTACCGCGCCCGAATTAATAAGATCGCAAACACTCACCAACCGTCGCGGGACGAAGGCGCACCGGGCCGGTTCCGCAGGAGGGCGCGTGGATGGCTGAACAAGTGAACGCGGCTGACAAGTTGTATTTTCCGGAAGCCTGGGGCGCTGGCTATTTTTCGATCAACGGCAAAGGCCGCGTTCAGGTGGATGTAAACGCCGACGGCCACCACAAAGTCGACTTGTATGAATTGGTCGAACAAGTGCGCGAGAAAGGTTTGACGCCGCCTTACTTATTCCGTTTTCCGCAAATCCTTGAACATCGGATCGAGCACCTCCATAACGCTTTCGCCAAGGCAATTGAAGAGTTCGGCTACGGTAACGAATACCGCGGCGTGTTCCCCGTGAAGGTCAATCACCGCCGAGAAGTTATGGAAGCCATTATCAAGGCCGGACGGCGCTTCCAATACGGCGTCGAAGTCGGCTCGAAACCGGAAATGTACCTGGCTCTGGCGTTGCCTCTGGTTGAAGGATCCCTATTACTCTGCAACGGCTTCAAAGACGACAACTACATGCGTATGGCCATGCACGCCCAGCGTTTGGGACGCAACGTCGTGATCATCCTGGAAAGTTTGGCCGACGTTCAGCGTGCCATTCGTCTAGCCGATAAAATGAAAATCCGCGTGCCTTTCGGAATTCGAGTCCGCCTGCATGCCCGTGGCAGTGGGCGGTGGGAAGAGTCAGGCGGCGAATACTCGAAATTCGGCCTGTCGACCGGTGAAGTGCTGGAAGTGTTGCGCGTGCTGGAAAAAGCGGACCGTTTGGATGATTTAGTTTTACTGCATTTTCACGTCGGCAGCCAAATCACGGAAATCAAGCGAATCAAAAATGCTATCAAAGAAGCGGCGCGCGTTTACTCCAAGCTGAAAAAAACCGTGAACTCGCTTAAATATCTGAATGTCGGCGGTGGTTTGGGCGTCGATTACGACGGCTCCAAAACCAGTAGCGACGCTTCCACCAACTACACGGTGCAGGAATACGCTAACGACGTCGTGTACATGGTGATGGACGTTTGCGACAACGAGAACATTGATCCGCCCATGCTGGTCTCGGAGTCCGGGCGGGCGATCACTGCGTATCACGCGATGCTGGTGGTCAACGTGCACCGCGCGCCGGAAAACGTGCTCGCCGTGGAGGGAATCACGCTCAACGACGACGACCCCCAAGTCGTTCATGAACTGCATTACATCTGCGAAAACTTGTCGCGTAAAAACTACCGCGAGTTCTATCACGACGCGCTGGAATACCGCGACGAACTCCACAGTTTGTTCAATCTCGGTTTCCTTGAATTGGAAGATCGCGCCCGCGGCGAAGCGCTGTTCTTCGACATCTGTCACCGATCGGTGAAATTCGCCAAGCGCGAACGAGGGCCGATGCGCGAGGAATTCGACGATCTGCAACGCGACCTGGCATATCGTTACATCTGCAACTTCTCGGTGTTTCAATCCCTGCCGGATTCCTGGGCCGTGGGACAACTCTTTCCCATCATGCCGATTCACCGCCTCAACGAAACACCCGACCAGGCCGCGATTCTCTGCGACATCACCTGCGATTCGGACGGGGTGATCGAAAACTTCATCGACATTCACGACGAACGGCGCTTTCTTGAACTGCACCGTACAACCTCGAAGGAATTGTATTGGATCGGCATTTTTCTCGTCGGTGCTTACCAAGACATCATCGGCGACTTCCATAACCTGTTCGGTAAGATCAACGAGGCCCACGTACTGGTCGGCGAGGGCGGACGCGCCCATTTCCAAAAAATCCTGCCCGGTGACTCGATTCGAGAATCGCTGCGCTTCGTTCGGTACGATCCCGATGAATTGACCCGGTCCTTGGAGCGCACGTTGGCTAAGCGCACCGGTGACGAACTGCTCACGCAACGCGAAGCCAAACGCATATTGGACGATTTCAAAAGCGGTTTAGAGGGCACGACATATGTCCTGCCCAACGAAAATGCGCGAACGAAAAAACGTTAAATGCGGCGCAACAGCCCGTTGACGACGGTGCTGGTTGCCGATAAGGTCCAATCCTTGGAATTAATGTGAAGGGGCTTTAGCCCGTGCCTGATCGTCAAGCTGTCATCTCTAACCGAGCGGAGTTTGCCAAATGATTATCGGTGTACCCAAGGAAATCAAAACAGCTGAGAAACGAGTAGCCATCACGCCGGCGGGCGTCACCGCGTTGGTTGCCCACGGTCACAAAATTATCGTCGAAAAGGGCGCCGGTTTGGGCAGCCAAATTACCGACGCAGAGTACAAGACCGCTGGTGCGATGATCCTGCCGAAAGCGGCCGATGTATGGAAAAAGTCCGACATGATCATGAAGGTCAAGGAACCCCTTTCGCCTGAATACAAATATATGAAGGGCAAACTCATCTTCACGTACCTGCATCTGGCTGCGGTGAAAGAACTGACCCTGGCGATGCTCAAGTCCAACTGCACCGGGATCGCCTACGAAACCATCGAAATGGATGACGGTTCACTGCCCCTGCTCAACCCCATGAGCGAGGTGGCCGGGAAGCTTGCCCCGCAGGTTGGAGCGTGGTGTCTGGAAACCAACAACGGTGGCAGCGGCGTCTTGCTCGCCGGCGTGTCGGGCGTCGCCCCGGCCAAGGTGGCAATCATCGGCGCCGGCACCTCCGGCATGGCCGCCTGTGAAATCGCGTTAGGTATGGGGGCGCAGGTGACGATCCTGGACATCAATTCCGATCGTTTGCGCTACGTGCATGACGTTTTCCACGGCAACCTGGTTACGCTGATGAGTAACCGCGGCAACATCGAAGATGCCGTGAGACAAGCCGATTTGGTCATCGGCGCGGTACTGGTGACCGGCGCGAAAGCCCCGAAGTTGGTGACGTCCGAAATGATTCGCGGAATGAAGCCGGGCAGCGTCATCGTCGATATCAGCGTCGATCAGGGCGGTTGCGTGGCCACGACCAAGGCGACCACCCATGACAAGCCAACGTTCATGAAGCACGGCGTCGTGCATTATTGCGTGGCGAATATGCCGGGCATCGTACCGCGCACAAGTACATACGCGTTGACCAATGCGACGCTCAATTACGCTCTCGAACTGGCCGACAAAGGGTTCGAACGCGCCGTCGCCGAGAACGACTCGCTGCGCAAGGGCATCAACATCCACCAAGGCAAAGTCACCTGCAAACCGGTCGCTGACGCCTTCAAAATGAAGTACGAACCGTACACCGCATAGTCTCAACAACCGATAATTCGAGGAAGGGCCGTCTGTTCGGGCGGCCTTTCTTATTGGTTAAGCGACGTCATTCCAAGTAGATCTGATCATGAAAGGTGAAAAATAATTGACGTAGGGTTGCGGCAGTTGTACACTCTGATCAGAGTGTGGAGTGTTAACGGAGCCCAGCACTCGTATAAGAGCGTAGCAGGTCTGTGACGGACTGCGGTTTTCTCAAACTTTTTTCAGGAGTTAGTTGCATGCGGTGGTTCACTCTAATTCTAGCGGCAGTGGTGTTCTTAGGAGCGGCTGCGATTCCGGCCACAGCGGCCGATTCCCCGCGTCCCCCAAAATTCAACGTAGTCGGCAATGACGGCGTCAGCAGCCTGAAAATAGGGCTGTCCGCCCAGATGCTTTACGAATATTACCAGAAGGACATGGGCGACGACGCTCATTCGGTCTACACCTCGACTCTGTTTTTCAAAAGAATTCGGCCGTCGTTGGCGGGAACATTGGTCGATCCTCGGCTTTCATTTAAGTTTCAAGCCGACGTTGCCCCCGGAAAACTGGATCTGCTCGATTACTACGTCAATTTCAAGGCGCACGAGTGGTTCGCGGTGCAGGCGGGGCAGTACAAGATCCCGTTCACCCGTTATCGCCTCAATTCTTACAAGAACCTGCAACTGGTCGATTGGCCGCTTACGGCGAAATACTTCGGCGGCGAGCGGCAGATGGGCCTGCAGTTCCATAACAGCAACCATCGCTTCTTCGAATACCAAGCGGCCTTGCTGACCGGGATGTACGGCGACAAAAACGGTACCGGCTTGTCGAAGGTCACGGGAGAAGCGGTGTTGAACACGTGGAATATGGTGGAATCGCAGGCGGTGAATGAATTCCATCCGGCCGTGGCCGCCCGCGTATTGGGCAAGATCTTCGAGATTGACACGTCCACCGTGACGGATTTTGCGAAAAAGGGTCCGCGGCTGGCCGTCGGCGCCGGTTCGATCTATGACGCCAACCCCGTTGTCATGCGGGATTTCTCGTTTCGTCCCGCGGCTGAGTTGTTTTTCAAGGCGTATGGGGCCTCTGTCTACGGCGCCTATTTCGCGGGCTTTTATGAGCAGAACGGCGAAGCGGACAAGCGCGAATTAGGCATGACGGGCATGCACGTCGAAGGCGGCTATCTCGCCTTGCCGTGGTTGGAAGTGGCCGGGCGCTACGCGCGGGTCGACGTGACCGATACGCTGCAAGACGATGCCGCCGAATACGCGGCCGCACAAATCGCGGCGGCGGACGACCCGGACGCGGCCGGTTTGCAATACGGCAAAGCGGGATCGATGGGTAGCGAGTCCGAAGCCGCTGTCGGCCTCAACTTCTACTTGCGTGGACACGCCATCAAGCTGGCGAATGAAGCCGCTTGGCTGACGCACGTGGACAAGGACGACGAGTCGCTTCAGGACTTCCGGTTCCGGTCGATGATGCAGGTTGCTTTCTAAGGAAGCTTCGCTTTTAGAAGCGCACGATTTCGAAGGTGTCGTAACCGGCTGGCTCGATGTCATCCTCGCGCAGGCGATCGACGCGAGCCAGCCGTGGTCCGACGCCCATCCAATTGACCAACTCGAATAGCGCGTCCTCTTCTCCCTCCAGCACCGCCTCGACGGACCCGTCGGCGTTGTTGCGCACCCAACCGGTGACGCTCAGTTTGTCGGCCCGCTCTTTCGTTTTGGCGCGGTACCACACACCCTGCACGCGACCAAACACGACGATTCGCTTGGCAATCATTCCGCCGCCTCCAACATCGTCAGAAACTCGTCTTCATCGATGACCCGTATGCCCAATTGTTGCGCCTTGGTCAACTTGCTTCCAGCCCCCGGACCGGCCACAACCAGATCGGTCTTCCGGCTGATCGATCCGCTGACCTTCGCGCCCAGCGCCGTGACACGGGCTTTGGCTTCGCTGCGTGACATCGCGTGTAACGTGCCGGTCAACACTACCGTCTTGCCGGCGAAGGGCGAATCCGCCGGCACCTCGATCCGTTCCCAGGCGGGCGCGAAACCCACCGCCAACAGGCGGTCGACACGAGCCGCATGGAGTTCGTCGTCAAAGAAATCGCGGATGGATTGCGCGACGATCGGCCCGACATCCTCGACGTCGGCCAGGGTTTCCAGCGACGCGGATCGAATCGTGTTCAGGTCGCCGAACGCATCGGCCAGCGCTCGCGCGGTGACTTCGCCAACGTGGCGGATACCCAGCGCCGTCAGAAAACGGTCCAGCCGAGCGCCCTTGCTCGCCTCAAGTGCGTCCATGATGTTCTGCGCGCTTTTCTCGGCCATGCGTTCGAGCCCGGCCCATTGCGAAAGGCTGAGTGCGTAAAGGTCCGCCGGCTCGCCTACCAAGCCCTTGGCGATGACCTGCCGAACGAGCTTGTCGCCTAAGCCTTCGACGTTGACCCCGGCTTTGGAAACGAAGTATTTGATACCCGCGACGAGTTGCGCCGGGCAGGCCGGATTGAAACAACGCAGCGCCACTTCGCCCTCGCGGCGGTCGATGGTGCCACCGCACTCCGGGCATTGACCGTCGACTTTCTCGCGAATGCAGAAAGGTTCGGGGCCATCTTCACGCCGTCGTTCGGCGATCACGCGCACGACTTCGGGGATCACATCCCCGGCGCGTTGTATGACGACTTCGTCACCGATCCGTACGTCCAAGCGGTCGATCTCGTCTTGATTGTGCAGACTCGCATTGCTGACGGTCACGCCGCCGACCGGTACCGGCTGCAGTTTGGCAACCGGCGTCAACACGCCCGTGCGGCCGACCTGCACGTCGATGTCCACGACGACGGTTTCGGCTTGCTCGGCCGGAAATTTCGCCGCGATCGCCCACCGCGGGCTGCGGCTGACCGCGCCGAGCCGTCGCTGCAGATCGTGGTCGTTAACCTTTACGACCAGGCCGTCGATATCGTAGGGCAACTCGTGCCGCCGATCGATCATCTCGTGGTACAACGCGACGGCTTCCGCGATGCCCTCGCACCGGCGGCGGTCGGAGTTGACCGGGAATCCGAGCTTGGCCAACTCTTCGAGAATGCCTTCGTGATCGCCGGCCGCAAATGATCGTTCGTCGTCGACGGCATAGAAAAACACCGACAAGGGCCGGGTTGCGGTAACGGCCGGATCGATCTGGCGCAGGCTGCCGGCGGCGGCGTTGCGCGGGTTGGCGAAGGTCTTTTGGCCGTCTTCCTGTTGTTGATCGTTGAGTCGCGCGAAGTCTTGCTTGGTCATAAAGACTTCGCCGCGCACGCTGAATTCGGACGGGAAGGGGCCGTCTCCCCGCAACCGGCGGGGGATACCGGCGATCGTTCGCACGTTAGCCGTAACATCTTCGCCCACGTAGCCGTCGCCGCGCGTGGCCGCGGTGGTCAATTCGCCGTCTCGGTAGATAATTTCAACGCTGAGGCCGTCAAGTTTGAGTTCGCACAAGTAAGTGATGGGCGTCTCGGCGTCGAGGCCCGCTTGCCGCCGCACGCGAGCGTCCCAGTCGCGCAGTTCAGCTTCGTCCATCGCGTTGTTGAGGCTGAGCATGGGCGCGAGGTGCTCGACCTTGGCGAATTTCGCCGCAGGTTTCTCGCCCACCGTACGGGTCGGGCTGTCGGGCGTGGCCAGGTCGGGGAAGCGGTCTTCCAACTCCTGCAGTTCGCGCATGAGTCGGTCGTAGGCTTCGTCGGCGATTTCCGGCCGGTCGAGTTCATAGTAGAGCTGATTGTGCCGCCGAATCAGCCGCCGCAACTCATCGATGCGAACGATGGCTTCCCGTTGCTCCATTCTCACTCCGTGGGCAAGACCGGCACATCGGTCTGGGCCGTGCGCCGTACGTACACATGAATACTACCGATGCACGGATCGTTATGGGTATACGCTTTTTCGAAATCGCGTTCAATTATTCCACGCCGTTGCGGATCCCCAGGGGTCCGGTTTTTGACTTCCCAGTCCGGTTTACGAAAATCCTTCCACGCCGCCATTTGCTGATTAAGAAATTCGGTTGATGCCTTCCACACGATATCGCCGACCACCAACACGTCGATTTCGTCCAGACGGCTGTCGAACGCGGTGTAGCCGGTCAAATCGTATCCCACGTATGCCACTTTGTCCCCGAGGCCAAATTGCCAGATCATCAGGGGAAGGATGTCTTGGTTGAACGTGATGAAATGGCGGTTGAGCGGATGCGTCGCCAGTTGGGCGGGCGCGTCCTTTTCGCCCAGCTCGGCGGCTTGTCTAATGATTTTCGCGGCCAGGCGGTAGCCGTCGCGTTGGCAGTTAGTGGCCGCCAGCGTGCGAATCGCCCCTGAGTCGTAAGAGAAACGAGGACGCGCAAAGCTGCTCTGGTGAAAGCTGCCGGCCATAACCAAAACCAGCGCGACCAGAATGGACAGCCGCATCCATAATCGCCGCGGCAACGCATGGAAGGCCAGGGCGACCAACACGGCCAAAGCCGGCAAAAGGCCTAACACGTATCGTTCCTCGTTGTGCGGTATGAGAAACAGAATCAACCAACCGCCGAACAGCGAAAGCGCCGGGATGAATCGTTGCCGCAGATTAATGAGCGCTCCGAGTGCTGCCAAGGCCAACAGTGCCCAACCCGCCGCCGTGTCGCCCAGATAGCGAATGCCCAGCGCGTGGGGATAAAACGGGATTTGCCAGAGCAGGGGATCGGGATGCGGATCGTTAGCACTGCTGACGGCCAGATACTTCAAATCGAGCACGAATACGTACCAGGGGATACATAGCGCGAGGATGACCAACGTGGCGAACGCGGCCAACACGACGGGGCGCCAGCGCCGCCGCTCTTCCCGCCAAATCAACCAGAGAAACGTCGCGCCCACCGGTAACGCGGCGTAAATCGCGAACGTCCACTTGTACATGAGCCCGGCGGCCAGCAATACCGCGATCGATAACGACAACGCCGGGTGCCATAACAGCTTGCGGTTTTGCAGGAAGAGCAGCGTCCAGGCCACAACCGCCATAACGGCCACTTCGCGCATGGGAATACGGGCCGAGGAAAAAGCCATGTCGTGGCCGAGAATCAACACCGCCGCCAGCAGCGCCGAAGTATCGTCGGCCCATCGCCGGACAAGCAAGAAAACCGCCACGCAAGTCAAGGCGACGAACACGGAATTGAGCAGCAAACCGTTGCTCAAGTGGAATCCGAAAAACGCGTCGAAAAGACCGAGCGTGAACTCGTACAACGGCGGATAGTAATTGGAGATTTTTAGGTGACTAAGGACCTCGGCGTATTCACCTGCCGCCAACTGTCGGCCGAAAACGGCCGCTTCATAACCGATTTGTGCGCCGTAGGGAAAACGGAACCGCATCCACCACAGGATTTGCGCCAGGAACCATCCGAGCCAGAGCGCAGCCAGCGTCAACCATGCCCAAAGCGCCGGTCGGGCGGCTGTGGACGGTTCGCTGCCCTGATCCAGGGCCGGCTGGTTAAGGTTCTTGTCGAAGTCTTGCAATACAAACGCCCAATTTAAAAACATTTTTCGAAAAAAGCTATTGAGTCCCGCCGTTTCCTTATGTTACGATTCTACGAACACTGGAACCGGAGCAACCACCCGATGATTAAATGGACATCCATTTGCCTCGTTATCGCTTTTTTTGTGGCTGGCGTCTACCTCGTGCTGGGTGACAACGGTTTGCTCCATGTTTATCGATTGAAGAAAGAAAAGGAAGAGCTTGAAGCGCGGAAGGTGGAACTGCAACACCAAGAGGTCGAATACCAGGAACGCATCGAACGCCTTCAATCCGATCCCGCGGTTATCGAGCGGGAGATACGCCAGGAATTGAAATTCGTGCGCGCAGACGAGAAAGTTTTCGTCATCAAGCCAACCAAGGCGGGAGGGCCCTGAGTGGGCCGATTTTTCGTCGGCATCCTCAACCAAATCACGCGCTACTACGCTGTTGTCATAGGCAGCGCTTATTTGGCGCTCGTTGTTTTCGGCATTTTCACGTACGACCGGGTTGTCGCCGGAGGACCCCAGCCGGGGCCGATCGCCTTACTGGGTATCCTCATGTTTCTGCTGACGTGGCGCATCGCCGTGTTGGCACTGACCGCACCGGATGCCGACACCCACGCCAACAAGATCGAACTTGGCTATCTGCTGATGGTCATCGCCGTGATCGCCCTGCAAGTAAGCGGCGGCGCACAGAGCGTGTTGTTTCCTGCGTTCTTCCTTTTCACCGCGTTGGCGGCGTATTTCCTCGGCATCTTGCCCACGCTGGTTCTGACGATCATCGCCCTGGCGACGCTTACGATGCGGGCTTGGATCGCCGAAACACTCGTCGACCAATGGTCCGATTTCACTGCGGCCTACGTCTACGCGCTTCTCTTTGCGCTGATCGTCGGCGTTCTGGTGCGCATCGCCCACGAACGAGCGCGTCGCGCTCAGGAGACCCTGTCCCGTCTCACCGAGGAAGCGAACCACTTAACCACAGAGCGCCACTCGGGGTTGCGGGCGTTGAGTCGCAATCAGGTGGCCCGCGCCGATTTGAGCGCGCTTCTGCAATTGGACGCCGTGTTGACCGAACTCGCGGACATCACGAAACGCGCACTTTCCGGTCACACGTGCGTGATCGTGTTAATCGGCAACAAACCCGACTCGGCGTACGCCCGCGCGGTCAGTTCCAACGAGCACTACCCCGAGGAGTATTTTTCCGAAAACCTCAATGACACAGTGCTACAGGAAGGACTCAGCGGCGGACGGTTGCGCTTTGAGCACCTTCGAGAACTGCCGCGGCAAACCGCTCGGCACCGGAATTGGGGCATCAAGCCGTTGTCGCTGCTCATGGCCCCTCTGGTGGAAAACGGGCACGTGGCGGGCGTCATTGCCATTGACAGCCAATACGAAGCGCACTTCGATCGCGAAGACGAACGCTTTTTAGACGTCATGGCGCGGCAAGTGATGGCCGCGATCGGGCGAGAGCGCCTCTATCGCGACGTCACCGCGGAGCGAACCGAGTTTGCCGCGTTTTATGGACTCATCAAGAAACTCGGCTCGTCGATTGATTTGGACACGGTAAGCCGCGTCATCTTGGAATCCGTACAGGATATTCTGACCTTCGATTTTGCGTTGCTGGTTATGGTCGATCACGAAAAGCAGTCCGGACTTATCGAGGCCGTGGCCGGGCTGCCGGCCGACAAATGGCTCGACACCCGTTTTCCGCTGCACGACAGCCTCGTGGGCTGGGTCATCGGCTCGAAAACCTACCTGCATTACCCGAACCTGCGCGACCGCGGCCGCGGTACCGAGCGCCGCCGGCCGGTGTTCAGCAAGGATCTTCCCCTCAAAGATGTCGGGAGCCTTCTGTGCGTACCGCTCGTGCAACAAAATTTTGTGACGGGGCTGTTGGCGTTCGGCACGAAGAAGCCAAATGCGTATTCGCCCTACGAAATTAAGATCCTGGAAGTACTTGCTGTGCAGGCGGCCGTCAGCCTCGAGAACGCGCGCGTCCACGCCGAAATGGAACAGATGGCCACGCGTGACGGACTGACGGGCTGTTTCAACCACCGGTACTTCCAAGAATGGCTGGACCACGAGCTGCATCGCGCCACGCGTATGCCGATTCCCATCAGCCTGATCATCTGCGACATCGACCATTTTAAGAAATTTAACGACACCTACGGCCATCCCATCGGCGACCAGGTGCTAAGGGCCGTCGCCTCGGTACTGCGCACCAGTGTCCGGAAAAACGACCTCGCGGCTCGCTACGGCGGAGAAGAGTTCGCGCTGGTACTGCTTAATTCCAAAGCCGCGGACGCAGTGAAACTGGCCGAGCGCATTCGCAAAGCCGTCGCGGCTACCGAGGTTCGTTTCGCCGGCGAGAGGCTACGCGTAACAATCAGCATGGGCGTGGCGACGTACCCCGACCAGAGCACGGAGAAAAGCACGTTGATAGATTTGGCCGACAAGGCGCTCTACGCCGCCAAGCAGGGTGGGCGCGACCGCGTCATGCACGCGGCCGATCTGAAATTTGCGGCCGAAACCCAATAAAAACCTCAAGGTCGAATGCCATGGAAAAAATAGCGCGGATTCCAGACGCTTTCTTTACACGCTTTATCGCAGGTGATACTATCCACCGGCTTGAACCCATTCTTCATTAGGGAGTTTGAGATGCCCAAAGCGGTATTCTATATTTTGGCGTTGATTCTGTTTTTGGGAATACCTGTGGCGGCCTCGGCCAACCAGCTCGACCTTTTCGGGTTTAATTCCCGAGCGACCTCGCTGGCCAATGCCTACGCTTCGCTGGCCGACGGGCCGGAAGCGGCGTTTTATAACCCCGGCGCATTGATCGAATCGCGCAACGTCCGCGTACTGGCCGGGTATTCCTTCAGCGTCCCGTCGCTCACCTTGGACGTGACCGAACGTAACGGCGGTGATAAAAGCGACCCAGACGAAGTTAGAGACGCTCGCGGCGCCGAAGCCGGCCAGTGGCTGAACCTCGGTGTTTCCGGCGGCATCAAGGACCGCGTCTATTTCGGCCTGGCGATGCAACTGCCGGTCGATGGCGCGTCCCGCCGCAAGATCCTGAGCCCCGACCGCCCCTACTTTCTCGACTACGATACCGGCATCTTCGGGATGTCGCTGATGCCCGCGATGGCCGTGCAGCTCGCCCCCAATTTCGGCCTCGGCGCCGGTGCCCGCGTGACGATCGACCCCTGGGGGCAACGGTGGACCGACGTTCCGACGGCGGAAGGTGCGTACGAGACCAACACGCTGGCCGAAAGCGAACTGTCGGCCCAGGTCTCCCCCATCGTCGGCTTCTACGCCCGCAGCCACGAGTTTCTGCGTTTCGGCCTGACCTACAAAGGGCAGAGCCAAAGCTACTTCCACAAGACCGACCGCCAGCAGCTTATCCCGGGAGACCCGAACGGCTTCGTCGAGATCGAATACGAAGCTTGGTACAACTACATCCCGCGTTCGGTGACCGTGTCCATCGCCGGTGAACCTGACGAGCACGTGTTGATTACCGGCGAGATGAGCTGGCAAGGGTGGTCGACCTACAAATCGCCGTTCCCGAAAGTCCGCCTCGACTTCAAAGCGATGTCCGAGAACGACATCGACTACGCGCGTCCCAACGTCCTCGAGCGCCCGAGCGCCGACTTCGACGACGTGTTCGTGACTCGCTTCGGAGTCGAAGCCCGCGTCAACAAGCACTTGGCTTTTCGCCTTGGTTACGCGTTTGAACCCAGTCCCGTGCCCGACCAGGACGGGACGACCACGATCATCGACTCGGCGACCCACGTGCTCGCGTTTGGCGCCGGCGGCAATTTCGGCGGTAAATTTGGCGAACTGGTCCAGATCGATTTCAGCGTGATGGATCACATCATGACGACTGTCGAGTATGATAAAGACGCCGATGACATGGACGAGAACGACCCGGAAAGCAACCCGGCCTGGCCGAGCGCCGAAGCCCGTGCCCACTATATTTACTCGGGCATGACGGCGACGATTCACTTCTAAAGGAACCCCGTGGACCCTCATTTCGACCCGGCGTTACTTTTGCTTGCCGGGCACTTGGTGCATGACGAACAAAGCCGCCTACGTCGCAAACTCCTGCACGTCCTAGCCAAGCATCTCGAAGTACCGTGGCTGCGGTTTTGTTACGAGGCTCTCGAAGGTAGACACCGCAAATGGACCGAGCATCCGGTCACCCGGTTCCTGTTTCGCTGGATATTCGCCTATCCCGTCGGACGCTACGGCGACACCGGCCACCCGATGATCACCACGGACGTGCTGGACCTACTCGACGCTCAAAGGGACCTCGCCATCGCGATCGGACCGTGTCGCTGCCGGGTGGCGCACGGGCGCTTTCAGCATATGCTTGAAACGGACATGGTGATTCGCACCGGCACGGACGCTTTTCAACGCGCCTTTCCCGACGACTACCGCGTGATCGACCGTGATGAAGCTAAGCGGCTTATTCAATCCTTTGCCGACGAAGGTTTCTGGCACATGGTCTTCGTGCATTGCTACACAGGCGACGGCGTCAACGAATACGCCATCTGCAATTGTTGCCGCGACGGCTGTGTACCGTTCTTGTTGAACAAGCACCTCGGCCAAAAGGGATTCCCTCTTCTCTATGGCGAGCATGTGGCGCATGTTGACGCGAACGCCTGCCAGGGATGCGGTGAATGTCTCGACGCCTGCCCGTGGGAGGCGCGTTACCTCATGAAGGGGCTGGTGTGCATCGAGGAATCGCTCTGTTACGGCTGCGGCCTGTGCGCCCGCGCCTGCCCCAACGACGCCATCGAACTGCGACGTGAGCGACCGCGCCCGCCGCTGCGAACCTACCAATGAGAGCCCCGGTACCGGCGAAGCCAAACCAGCCCGTCGACGTGGTTTGCTTCGGCTACAATTCTTGCGACTTCCTTTGCCTCCTGGACGATTATCCGTCTGCCGACACGAAGCTGCCCATGCAGGAATTCATCCGGCAGGGCGGGGGACAAGCCGCCACGGCCGCGGTCGCTGTAGCGCGTCTCGGCCTGCGCGCGCGATACTTGGGCAAATTCGGTGATACGCCGGAAGGAGATTTCGCCCGGCAATCGCTGCAATGTGAAGACGTGGACGTCGCCGCTTGCCCCATCGTACCGGACACGCAAAACCAACTCGCTGTGATTTGGGTGGACCTTACGTCGGGCACGCGGACGATCACGTATTTACGTCAACCGGGTCTCGAAATTCACCGCGACGAATTCGACGAGCAGACGGTGTGCGCCGGGTCCGTGCTCCTGTTGGACTGCCACCACATGGAAGCCTCGGTGCAGATGGCTTCGTGGGCGCGTGCGGCTGGAATACCGGTCGTGCTGGATGCGGGTAAACTCCAACGAGGCGTCAATGCCTTGCTCGCGTTGACAGATTACGTTCTCTGCGATGCGAGTTTCGC
This sequence comes from Candidatus Lernaella stagnicola, assembly GCA_030765525.1. NCBI lineage: Bacteria > Candidatus Lernaellota > Candidatus Lernaellaia > Candidatus Lernaellales > Candidatus Lernaellaceae > Candidatus Lernaella > Candidatus Lernaella stagnicola. The sequence continues at coordinate 148,495 of JAVCCK010000041.1, read as the reverse complement.
CTCGGCGTATACCGGCCGTGGAGATTTGCGGTTTGCCCTGCAGGAGATCGCCGCGCAAACCGGCAGCCCCGTCGTCGCGGCCACCCGGGGTGAACACGGAGCACTCGTGTTGATGGGCGAGCAATGGCTGGAAATTCCGGCCTTCACGGTCGATGTTGTAGACACAACCGGCGCGGGCGACGTCTGGCACGGCGCCTTTGCCGCCGGGCTCGCCTTGGGCTTTTCTCTGCCGGATATCCTGCGTTTCGCCTCGGCAACGGCTGCGTTGAAATGCACCCAGCCGGGTGGACGGGCGGGCATTCCCGATCGCGCCGCCGTGGATCGCTTATTGAAACAGGGGGCGTAACGTGCTGACGGTTTGTTTCGCTACGCTGGGATGCAAGGTCAATCAGGTCGATACGGCTTATCTCAACCAATCGTTCACGACGCGGGGTTATCGCGTTGTTCCGTGGCCCGGTCCGGCCGATGTATGTGTGATCAACACCTGCACCGTGACGGCGACGGCGGACCGCCAAAGTCGGCAGATGGTGCACCGGGCGCGCCGCTTCAACCCCGACTCTATTGTCGTCGTGACCGGCTGCGGGCCGATCAGCGGAGGCGGCACGCCCAACGCGTTTGACGACGCGGACTTGGTGACGGGCAATGTGGAAAAGCAGGATCTGATACGTCTGGTCGACGAGGCGCGTGGCGCGGGGCCGCTGCGATGCGTGGCGGATGTCGCCTCCGTCGAGACAGTGCAAGCGGGCGGGGCGTACGATCTGCCGGGGCGGACGCGGGCTTTTCTGAAAGTGCAAGACGGTTGTCCCGCCGCCTGCACGTACTGCATCGTTCCGGTGGTGCGCGGGCCGAGCCGCAGCGTGGCGCCGGATGTGGTGATTGGCGCCGTGCGCGAGTTGGTCGCCGCGGGTCGCAACGAGGTCGTGCTCACCGGCATTCACTTGGGCCTGTATGGGCACGATCTGCAACCGGCGAGCCGATTGACCGCGCTCTGCGAACGAATCCTCCGGGAAACCGATCTTTTACGTTTGCGTCTCTCGTCGATCGAGCCGCGCGAAGTGACGGCGGACTTGCTGCACCTCATGGCCGGTGAGCCGCGTTTGTGTCCTCACCTACATATCCCGCTGCAAAGCGGTTGCGACCGAATTCTTCGCGCCATGAACCGCCCGTACGACACAGCCTTGTTTGCCGATGCCGTTGCGCGATGCCGCCAAGAGGTGGACAACATCACGATCGGCGCTGACGTGCTGACCGGATTTCCCGGCGAAAGCGAGGAAGATTTCGGGGAGACCTTTGCGTTCCTCGATCGTCTACGCTTGCCCCATTTGCATGTGTTTCCTTACTCCGATCGCCCCGGCACGCCCGCCTCGACGATGCCCGACAGAGTCAACCGCCGCGAGGCTCGCGATCGCGCGAAACGTCTGCGGGACGCGGCCCGGGGATATCGGCACGAATTTATGGAATTGCAGGTCGGGCGCGTGCTCCCGGTGTTGATCGAGAGAAGCGAGACGGGGTTTTCCGAGGGCTTAAGCCGCAACTACCTACCGGTTGCCGTTCAAGAGGTGGCGCACGGCGAAGTGCCGGTGGAAATCACGGCCGTTGATGTGGAGCGCCTGCGTCTCACAGGGCGAGGGCGGGAGTGATCACTCGCCGGTTTGCGGTTCCGGGAGTATGTTGACGAACAAGAATTCCTCGATTTCGTCACTGACGTTACCGGCGGCATCGATCAGTCGCAGCTTGAACGTTCCCTGATAGTAGTCGAGCACGTTGACGCGAAAGGATATTGAGCCCTCGGTGAGGCCCTCGACGCGTAAGTCGATGGCGGGCACTTCGAACTTTTCCTCGTCGTCTTCGGTTTCGACGATCAATTCGATGGAGAAGTCTTCGATGTCGCCGTCGTGATCAACAAAGCTGGCGATGAACGTCGTCTCGCTGCCCACATCGGCGGGATTAGGGATCGCCACCATGTCGAGTAATTCGGGGGTTAGGTCTCCGTCCGGACGAATGCCGTCGCCCGCGCAGGCGCCCAACGCCAAAAAGGCCGTAACGATTGCGAACAAAACAAAGGGACAAATTCGAGCCATTTCCGCCTCCCATTTCGACCGGCCTAATCTACCCGATTACGAAACAATGGCAAGACGGTCTGCACAACTTGATTGACATCAACCCGCCGTCTTGTTACCGAGTTGGCAAACCGGAGCCGGAGGGAGGTCGTGGTGGCTGAAGAACGTCCAACATTGGAAGAGTTGTTGATCGCCCTCGGGCACGACTTCAACGACCGATCCCTGCTGGAACGCGCGCTGACCCATTCCAGCTTCGCCAACGAGTCTGAAGAGTCCGAAGACTACGAACGTTTAGAGTTTCTCGGCGATGCGGTATTGGAACTTGTGGTCTCGGATATGCTCGTCGAACGCTTCCCCGACCATAAAGAAGGGGAACTTTCGCGCCGGCGCGCCAGCGCTGTGAATCGCCGCACGTTAGCGGCCATCGCCCGCCGCCTCGGACTGGGCGAACATGTCCGCATGAGCCACGGCGAGGAAAAAACCGGTGGGCGCGAAAAAGACACGATTCTCGCCGATGTCTTCGAGGCAGTCGTCGGCTCGATTTACCTCGATGCGGGCCTCGGCGCCGCCGCCGCTTTCATCGAGCGATACTTCGACTTGCTTTTCGAAGGTTTCGACGAAAAATTATTGTTCAAGGATTATAAAACGCGCTTGCAAGAGATTTCCCAAGCCAAGTATGGTTCGGCACCTTATTATCGGGTGGTGGGCGCCAGCGGCCCGGACCACAACAAACGATTCGTCGTACACGTGATCATTGCCGACCAACTTTTCGGCGAAGGCGAGGGACGCAGTAAAAAGGATGCCGAGCAAGCCGCGGCGCAAGCCGCCTTCGGACACCTTGCCGGCGAAGAAAACTAGATTACGTCATCACAGAAAGGAACGACGGTGAAAACCGCTTCACAACCTCCCGCCGGATTCAAATCCGGCTACGCCATGCTGCTTGGAAGGCCCAACGTCGGCAAATCGACGATTCTCAACGCCGTCATGGGCGAAGAGTTGGCGATTGTTACGCCTAAGCCGCAGACCACGCGCAACCGCATTCTAGGCATCAGCACGGCCGACGAATACCAAATCATCTTTCTCGATACGCCCGGCGTGATCGAAGACGATCGCGGCCTGAACCTTTTTCTCAAGCGCGAGATCCAACGGGCGATGAGCGACGCCGACGTCATCCTACTTGTCGTGGAAGCGACGGGGCCGCCCAAGCTGACCGAAAAAACGTTGATCGAACGCCTACGGACCATGGCGAGACCGGTTGTGCTGGCGATCAACAAAATCGACCGCGCAAAAAGAGAGGACTTGCTGCCGCTTATCGAGCAATACATGCAAATACACGACTTCGCCGCCATCGTTCCCATTTGCGCAACGCGCGCCGACGGCATCGGTCGGCTGGTTGAGGAAGTCGTCAAGGCGCTGCCCGAGGGGCCGATGTACTATCCCCCGGACCAGTTGACCAGCGCCACGGAGCGCTTTCTGGTGGCGGAAATGATTCGCGAGCAAGTCTTTCTGCAAACGAAACAAGAGATACCCTACAGCTCGGCCGTGCTGGTGGAAGCGTACGAACAGCAGGTCGATTTGCTGCGTATTCACGCCAAAATATTTATCGAACGCGAGGGGCAAAAAGGAATTCTCATCGGCCACGGCGGCGAAAAGATGAAAAGCATCGGCAGCGCCGCCCGGCGTAAAATCGAAGCCTTCGCGAGTAAGCGGGTTTTCCTCGATTTACGCGTCGTGGTTAAAAAAGATTGGACGCGTTCGGAAAGCATGCTCCGCGAAATGGGGTACACCTCGTGACTCTCCCGCTGATCGCCATCGTCGGTCGCCCGAACGTCGGCAAGTCCACGTTGTTCAACCGCTTGGCGGGCAAAAACCGCGCTCTGGTCCAAGCCACGCCCGGCGTGACGCGGGATCTCCATTACGCCCCGGTGGAATTCGCCGGCAAGCGCTTCATGTTGGTCGACACGGGCGGTCTTTCCACCGAGCATACCGATGCGCTGACCCACGAGGTCAACCTGCAAGTCGAATTCGCCATCGAGGAGGCCGCGGCGATTATCTGCTTGATGGACGGGCGGGGTGGGCTTAACCCCGAAGACGAGGACGTAGTCGACAAGCTCCGCAGGACGAAAAAAAACGTGTTTTGGGCCGTCAACAAGATCGACGCCGCATCGCTGGAGAGTCTCACGTTCGAATTTTTCCGCCTCGGAGTCGAAAAGCTTTACAGCATCAGCGCCCGGGAAAAGATCGGCATCAAGGCGCTCATGGAGGACGTCGTTCGCGAGTTTCCGGAGCCGGAGTCCGAGAGCGATGAAGAGCACGAAAGCGCGGAGCGCCCGGTGCGTGTGGCCTTTGTGGGCGTGCCTAATGTGGGCAAATCATCCTCCATCAACCGCATCCTCGGCGAAAAGCGTCTGATCGTCAGCGACTTGCCCGGCACCACCCGCGACGCCATCGATGTGCCCTTCGATCTGGACGGCAAGCCGTATGTGTTGATCGACACCGCGGGCCTGCGCCGCAAAGGCAAGGCGGGAAAATACCTGGAGAAACTAACCGCGATCAAAGCGTTGCAGGCCCTGGATCGCACGGATATCGCCGTCGTGCTCCACGAAGCCGGGCAGCCCATCACCGACCAGACGATGCGGATTATCTCCTATGCCGAGGAGCGGGGCCGGGGCGTCATCCTGGCGCTTAACAAGGTGGATTTGGCGAAAACGGACAAGAAGTGGCGCCGGCGGATCGAAGATGATCTCCATCGACGCCTTAGCGGCTTGGAGTGGATTCCGGTGATCACGATGTCGGCGCGCACCGGGGAGGGGATTCAGGACCTGTTCTCGGCGCTCTCAGAGGTACGCGAGAACCAGTTGCGAAGGCTGCAAACCGGGCCCCTGAATCGATATTTGGAAGGCGCCGTCGCTCATCATGGCCACCCATCGGCCGGCAGCAAGCCGGTCAAGTTCTACTATATGTCGCAAATCAAAGTGCGTCCGCCGATCTTTGTCGTGTTCACCAATCGTCCGGCAGCGATCCATTTCGCGTATCGACGCTACCTAATCAATCGATTGCGGGACGTCGCGTCGTTCGATGGCACGCCGATTCGGTTGATATTCAAGGGCCGGCAAAGATCCGACCCGGACAAAACCTAGAAAGCCTTTGCATTCAAACCTTTGTGGGATTTACTTCGAAAATCATTGAACTATGGCGCGTAAGTGTCGCCGCGAAAGCGATGCCTCGCATTCAAAAAAATAAGCTGTTTTGTCGCCACGATTCAAAACGCGTTTCCTTTCTAGCTCTTCCAAGCTAACCCGTTGTTTAAAAATGAAAAACACGATGCATTCGCCGCCCGGGCGTGATACCTTTTTCCCATGAAACCGCCGATTTTCCTGGCAGATCGAACGTGTGGCCGACTCGCGAAGTGGCTGCGGCTTCTCGGTTTCGATTGCGAGTTCGCTTCGACCGCCGAAATACCGGCCCTCGTGCAGCGAGCCAAGCGGGAAAACCGCATCCTTTTAACGAAGAATTCACGCCTCGTGCCGCAAGCGGATCAGATTTCCTTCCTGTTTTTAAAATCAGAAATCACGAAAGAACAACTAAAGCAAGTTCTCACGGAATGTGATCTAACTATACAATGTGAAGCGTTTTTATCTATTTGTTCGATATGCAATGAAGCGCTCGATGACATTGATAAACGTGACGTGCGCGGACTCGTGCCCCCCTTCGTCTACGCGACGCGGACTACCTTCCGCCGCTGCCCCGGATGCGGGCGGATATATTGGGCCGGCACCCACAAAATCAAGATGATTGACAAATTGAAACAAACACTTGACACCCCCAAGGTAAATCATTCAAATTAATCACGGGTAAAATTGTGGGGGGAAGGACCACGGTCCTTCCGACGCCGCCGCGTCGATGATTTGGTTGACGCGGCGGTTATTCTTCCGTTTTCACCAACCGAAGGACGAATCTGTGGACTGCTACCAATCTGCACCCTATGCCGCGCACAGCGGCGCCAGCCGCGGCCGCGTATATCCTGAGACCTTCAAAGATCAACGGCCGAATTTCGAACGCGATCGCGACCGCGTGATCCACTGCGCCGCCTTTCGACGCCTCGAATACAAAACGCAAGTGTTCGTGTACCACGTCGGCGACTACTACCGCACGCGGCTGACGCACTCCATTGAAGTCGCACAGATCGCCCGCGGCGTGGCAAAACGGCTCGGCCTCAATATGGAACTTACCGAAACCCTCGCTTTGGCGCACGATTTAGGGCATACGCCCTTCGGTCACGCGGGGGAAGCGATTCTCGCCGATCTCATGGCCGACCACGGCGGTTTTGAACACAACGTCCAGAGTTTGCGCGTGGTGACCCTGCTGGAAGAGCGGTACCCGAATTTCCCCGGTCTGAACCTGACTTGGGAAACTCGCGAGGGCATCGTCAAACACGCAACCTTCTACGACCACCCCGACGACGAGGCGCTGGCCGAGTACGAGCCGGAGGTCGTTCCGACGCTCGAGGCGCAGTTGATTAACTGTGCCGACAGCATCGCCTACCACAACCACGACACGGACGACGGCATCGAATCGGGGCTGCTGGATTGGCGTGACATGCATAAAAATGTGGCGCTTTGGCGCTTATCGGAAGAAAAAGTGCAGCAAAGATACGACAGTATGACGCAAAAACAGCTCCGTTTGATGTCGATCAGCCAGATGATCGGGCTGTTGGTGGAAGACCTCGTTACCAACACCGACAAGCATCTCAAGGAGTATGAAATCGGAAGCTTGGAAGACGTGCGGGAGGCCAACAAGATTCTTGTGAACTGGTCGCCGGAAATCGAACGCATGCGCCTGGAACTAAACGATTACCTCTATCACAGCTTGTACCGGCACAACCAAATCGAGCGCATGTTCTTCAAAGTCGGGCGCATTCTCCCCCGTCTGTTCGAAGCCTACCTGGAGAAACCCCGACTCTTGCCCCCCGACTATGCCTCGCGAGTCGAGACATACGGCCTCCACCGCTCCATCTGCGACTACATCGCGGGCATGACCGACCGCTACGTCATCCGCGAGTACGAACAACTCTACGGCCCCTTCCGGGATTAGGGCGGGCCTCAAACCAAGGTGTTGAACATTTCAACCACCACCGGTTATTAGGAAAAAACGAAAAATACTCCATTTGGCGACCGCCTTATTGCGCGGGCGCGCCAGTCCGTCCCGTCGGAAGGTTTGCGCGCTTCAGATTTCGCCCCGTAACGAGCGCGACTGAGAACTAGCCGGATAAATATTCAAAAACGGAAGCAAAAACCGCATTCTTTATGCGCCGCGATCGAATTCCTCCAATATAATGTGCTTGTCGAAATTCCGCCTCGCTCGCTGTGAGAGCTTTTCTAATGGTGTCGATTTTTAGCTTGGACAATGCGCTTTTCTGGAAGCCAGTTATTTCAAGAACATCAATAGGCTTTTCGAGTTGAGTTGTTATTATTCTTAACATATCTGGCTCTTGAAAAGAACCGATAGAATCCGCAAGTTCTCTGAAACGCGAATAGTTGAAGCCGTATTCCGTAAACCTCTTGATTGCGAGATGGCTTCTGATAGCGGTAAGCGTTTTGATAGGATGTGGATCTGGCGCCGCCAAACATCCTAGATTAATAGTGTATCTCGTGCCCACTGCCGCTCTCGTCGCAACTATACCAGAATCGCCTTTCATCACAATCCCTGTATAAGCTAAAAGCCTCAAGGCTTCTTTTACGGCCTCCGGTGCATCACGATGTATCCAGAAAAAGCAGGTACTTTCTTGTCTTTGTTCCTCAAGCCATTGAGTATTTCTCGCTCGAGTGTCAGGTATTACTATTTGCTCGATGAAAGTACGGCCCCAATCAACAAGATCACGATGGCCAGCGTATCTTTCCGCCAACTCTGAATGCTCAGCCCACACTTTCGTTCGGTAGAAATTTTTTATTACGTTGGTTACTTTCGAAGTACTGAGTTGACTAGCTAATCCGACGGTCTTCAGCAAAAGTCGCGGGTTTCCTGTTACCGCGTACGCAAGTGCGCAAAAATTTTCCGAATGTTTCTCAATACGCCTCATCAAAGACTCATCGGCCTGTTTAGACACAATTTCCCTCATACTTACGATATATTCATCGTCGAGTATGTCCCGATTTAGCACTACAATTCTCGCATCGTGAGCGCTTTGAAAAGACTGCCCATACATTGTGACACCGGGATAAACGGCGGCATTACAGTTCAAATAAGGGGATCGAAGATCCCTGAAGAGAGTGAAAAACTGTCTTTGTTGTTCCGGACTTAGAATATGTGCAGCCTCATCAAACATGAGAACGATGCGTTTTATGCCGATTTCATCGCATATGTCCTGAATTGCGTCTTTGAAGTCCTGAACATCCGGTATCGAGGAAGTATCTACATCGGTTCCGGGGTTTTTATAAGATTCTTCATATTGGGCAACTATTTTCTGCATTCGAGATTGTTCACCTTCGCCGCCTGTAAGAATCGATATACTCGACCTAATGGCATCTGTCTGCAAGCCATTTTTGTTCAGTACACGACCCACTCGGTCGCAAATTCGGGCAAGCATCCAATGTTGAAATTGCCGGACATCACTTGTGTGTATAAGCGAGCTTTTCACAAACGAAACATAGACAGGGAGGGCTCTTTCTGTTTCAAGATCTCGAAGCATTTGCGCTTCGGCAACTCGCAGAAGGAAAGATTTTCCGGTACCGCGACTGCCTTCAATAATTATGGGAGTCAACCCTTTTAGAGATTCTACAATTTCTCTATCGCGCTCGGTTTCGACATACAGTCCCAGAATATCTTCCGTTCGTATATCTTCCGTTCTAATGCGAAAATCAGTCATTTAAACCACCCTGCGGTTCGTCGAAAACTAAACGTATTGCTTCAATATGCCCTAACCGGTCAAGAAGCTTGCTTTCGATTATATTGAGTTCCTTAGAGTCAAACTCCTTTAGATATCGGAGTGCAAGTGAGAAGGAAACAACCAAAGCGACCTCGTTTGCCGTTTCATGCCAGGATTTGAATAATTGTGCGTTAAAAGCTAAGGTGTCAGGAAGATCCTGAAGCGTTTTTATGTTCCCGTGAACATATTCGGAGCACTTGCGATAGTTTTTCCGCGCATTTTTTCTAAATTGGCATACGTGCTGTTCCAGTGTGGGGAAAAAAGCTTTGGCAAAACGCACAGATAAGACACCGTTTGTATCATCGGTAATCTCGCTCCATATAGTGTCCTTCCGATTTTCAAACCACTCCCGCAACATTAACTGATTCGTTGAAAGAAACAAAGCTTGAAGACACAATTCTAAAACAAGCCTTAACCCTTTGAAGGCTTGGCGATATAAACCCTGAGTGAGAGCGAGTGCCGCATATTGGTATTCTTGCGCAGCCAAGAAAAGCAAATGGTGCTCTCGACTTGGTTTTATGATTTCAATCCAAGATTCCAGTTCACATAAGAAAAGGTTGGTTTGACCATGAAGCTGAGAATAGTCTTTTGATACAGATTCCGCTACGATTTCACCGCACTTTTTGTGCAACAGCAGATATTTTTTCATTATTGTGTCGTTTTTTCCTTTTTGCTTCTGATTCGGCAAAGGGCCATTCTACTCACTTGTGGTTTTTTCGATTCAAATTGACAATTGACTGTTGAAAATGTTCGCGTTGCTTGCACGCCTAAATAAGATCATCAATTATATAGATTAATTAGCAGATAATAGCTCTTTTGAAAAGGTTTATTTCCTTATCGTGACTTGGGCTTCATGGTTATCTTTAATACAATATGTCGAAGCCGTTTGGATGCGTTCAAGACCCGAGCACCAAGCACGTCTTGGGGTTGGTTCGTCGTCGCTACGCGTCGCATTTCGGAGCGCGATTTCAAGCTTCTAACACGATCGTGAGCGCTTAAATCTTCCCGGCGAGGGCTTGGTTGATCATCTTCATTTTGCGGGCGAGGGCGGTGATGGTGGCGTTGTACATGAGTTGGGATTCCGCCATTTTTTGCAGTTCTTTGTCGGTATTGACGGTGTTGCCGTCGACCCGGATGCTGCCGTCTTCGGCTTGATCCTGCTCTTCGATTTCCATCGCGAGGTCGCCGCGGTCGAGGTGTTGCGGATGCGTGCGGGCAAGATGCCCCGGGTTCATCGTGGTCTGCTCGGCTGCGTCTTGCAGGGCGGCGCGAAAATCCAGGTCGCGCGCTTTGTAGCCGGGCGTGTCGGCGTTGGCCAGGTTGCCGGCGATCAAGTCGACGCGATGCGAATGGATGTCCAAGCTGCGTTTAAGCAGCGCGGAAGTCGGATCGCTGAACAAGAAACTCTCGATACCCATCGTACATTCCTCCGCACTCTTTCTTAGCAAGCGGAGTGCCAACCGGCACGGAGCCGGAAATCCCTCTGATTTTAGATGATTATCTGCATTGGAAAAATTCGGAAGCGGAAGATTTGACCGCCCGTGTCAAGCGCTTGACGAACCTTTTTGCCGATCTAAAAGGCTTTGATGGCGTAGGCGACTAGAAAGACGACAAAAAACAGGAAGAACGCGAAGATGCCCCCCATGCCGATTTTCGCCCATTGCTCGACTTGTTCCGGAGTCTGTTCGGGCGGTTTTTTCGGTTGGGGCGCAGGGGGACCCGGCGGGCGGCTGGGAGCGGCATACCGCATGGCGCGCCACTGGTCGGGCGTTACGGTGGGGGCACCGCATTGACGGCAGTTGTCTTCGTCGTCGCCGACCATGCGACGACACTGGGGACAGACACGGGCCAACTTCGTTCTCCTTTCGGGCCGAGACAAAATACTTCCTGACTAAAGGTAAAACAACCCGTTCAGCTTCCGGCCGGTCGCAACGTAGACGCCACAGCCGCTTTTTGCTACAACGAGCCGAGCAAACACCCGGGGGCGCACATGGGTTGGATCGGCGACGAAATCCATTACGACTGCATTCACTTCCGGGGCGACAAGCCCTGCAAGTTCCGACTGAATTGCCCGTACTGCCTGCACTACCACCCGATGGGCTTTCGCGTGCTGATCATCAAACTCGGAGCGATGGGCGACGTACTGCGCACGACCAGCCTGCTGCCGAGTCTCGCGCAGGAACTGGGCAAGAAACACAACACGACACACGTGACGTGGATTGTCGACGCGCCCAGCGCGCCGCTGCTGGAAAGCAATCCGTACATCCACCGCATCTGGACGGTGGACATCGAGACGCTCATCCGCGTGGGTGTGGAGCGTTTTGACTTGGCGCTGTGCCTCGACAAGGAGCCACGGGCGATCGGCCTGATGGCGCAATGTCAGGCCGCGAAAAAGCGCGGTTTCACGATGGGCGAAGAAGGCAGCTTGCACCCGATCGACGACGCTTCGGACGATGCGGTGCTGATGGGCATCAGCGACATGTACAAGTTTCGCCGCAACGAAAAAAGCTACCAGCAAATCGTGCACGAGATGGTGAAGCTACCCAGCGCGAGTGAACTCTACGTGCTGCGGTTCACGGATGATGAGTGGACGGCGGCGGATCGACAGCTTGCCGAACTGGGTGCGACGAAGCGGCCGCTGATCGGGTTGAACACCGGCGCGGGCAAGGTGTTTCCCGGCAAGCGTTGGCGCGCGGCGAACTTCGCGGAATTGGGCAAGCGACTACACGCGGCAACCGGCGGGACCGTTGTGCTGCTTGGCGGCCCGGAAGAAGTCGAGCGTAATCAGTGGATCGCCGATCAACTGAGCGGAAGCGTCGTCGAATTGGGAACTGATAATCCGCTGCGGCATTTCGCGGCGATGGTCGGGCGGCTCGACCTGCTGGTAACCGGCGATACGATGGCCCTGCACGTCGGCCTCGCCTCGAAAGTGAAAACGGTGGCGCTATTCGGGCCGACGCCGCCGCAGGAAGTCGATATGGGCACGTGGGGCGAAAAGCTGTGGCGCGAGCCTTTCGGGCCGGGGATCATGGGACAGGCCGACGAAGAGTCGAGCGTCATTCAGGACATCACCGTGGACGAAGTGGAGGCCGCGTGCCTCCGTCAACTGGGAAAATAGATGCGAACCATCGTTACGCTGCCGACTTACAACGAAGCGGAGAATATCGAGGATCTAATTCGGGAACTGCGGGCGCTGGACGCCGAAGTGCTCGTGGCTGACGACAACAGCCCGGACGGCACGTGGAAGTTGGTCGAAGCCCTGGCGGCGACTGATGAGGGCGTGCGGCTGCTTAGGCGCATGGAGAAAAAGGGGCGCGGATACGCCGGGGCGGAAGCTTTCACGGCGGCACTGGAGTGGGGCGCCGACCGCGTTATCGAGATGGACGCCGATTTTTCACATCATCCTAAATTTATTCCCGACCTGCTTGCCGCGCTGGAAAAGGGCGCGGATATCGTGGTGGGTAGCCGGCTCGTTCCGGGCGGTCAGGATGTGGGCCGCGGGCGCTTGCGTGAGGGACTCACGAAGTTTTCGGCTTGGTACGCCCGCACGATTTTGGGGCTGCCGATACGTGACTGCAACAGCGGTTATCGCGCTTACACGCGTCGCGCGTTGGAGGCCATCGCGCCGGCAACGTTGGTCTCGGCGGGCCCGAGCATCGTGCATGAAGTGTTCGGCCGGGCCAAGCGGGCCGGGCTGCGCGTGGTGGAGGTTCCGATCGTGTTCGTCGACCGCGAGCGCGGGGAAAGCGAGTTGACGCTGGGCCGATTGTTGGATGGTTTTTTCAAGGTTTGGCGCGTGCGGGCGATGATGCGCGAACTGCCGGAAAGAAAGGAAGACTAAGCATGAAGTTGCACCGCGCGATGTTTCTTGGCTGCGTGTTGGTATGCGTGTTTTTTTGCGCCTCATGCACCGACCCGGACGCCTACACCTTCGCCGTCGTGGGCGATTTTCAGCAACCGGACGGGGGCAAGGGGTACAAGCCGGTAAGCCACAAGATCGTGCGGGAGATCGCCGCCGCGAAGCCGGAATTCGTGGTGATTGTCGGTGACTTGATTGCCGGTCGCGGCCAGGAGCGCTGGCAGGAGTTCGATGAGCTGGTCAAGCCGATAACCGAGGCCGGGACGCCGATCCACGCCGTGATCGGCAATAACGACTTACACAGCAAGACAATGGGCGAAGGCTTCGACACGCGATTCACGACGCGGCGGCAGGTGGTCGCCAAACCGGGCTTGTGGCTGGTGTTACTCGACAGCGAACAGTTCGCCGACGGATACGCGGATTACAAACTTGGCGAGGAACAAACCGCCTGGTTGAACGGAAAACCCTGGCGCGCGGAACTCGCAGCCGGGCCCGACCCGTTATTGTTTTTCGTCGTGCATCGCCCGGTGTGGCGGTCTAAGCCGATGGAACGGGACGTCACGCACAAATACGGGCGCGACAAGCCGGAAATCGCGAGCCTACTGGAACGCCTGGGCGCGGACGTTGTGCTTGGCGGCCACGAGCATTTGTATGAGCGCATCGATAAGGACAACGCGACCTATTTCATCACCGGCGGCGGGGGCGGCAAGTTGATTCCCGTGTACGGCTACCACCATTTCATGCTGGTGACGATCAGCCCCAACAAGCACCGCTGGAGCGAAAAAGTCGTCAAAGTCGACGCCGACTAAGCTTTCTCGAGAGAACTTGAACGACGCCTGCCGGACGCCTACAATGCGGCGCCCGGCGACCACAACCTGCGAGGTACTTTATGAGCGCCTTCGAGAAACTAAACGAAATGGCGAAAAATCCGCATAAGAAAACCGACGACCGGCCGTTGGTCGCCGTATTCCCGATGTGGTTTCCTTACGAACTGCTGGTGGCGGCGGGTCTGCGGGCCAGCGAGTGGTGGGGATTCGAAACCGAAACGAGTCGCGCCGATGCGCACTATCCGGCTTTTGTCTGCACCGTCGTGAAGGCCAATTTCGAGACCGTGCTGGCGGACGGCGCGGACATCGACGGCATGGTGTTTCCGAGTGCGACGTGTGATTCGATCCAAAACAGCGCTGGGCTTTTCCGGCGGCATTTTCCGGACAAGTTCTCAGCATATTTCCGCATGACGCAAAACCCGGAGAGCAAAGCCGCGGCAACTTTTCTGCGGCACGAAATCGGGCGCGTCAAAACGGATCTGGAAGCCTGGATCGGGCGGGAAATCACCGAAGATGATCTGCGCAGCGCGATCCAATCTGTGAATCGCTTCCGCGCGGCTGTGCGCAACATTCTAGACAAGCTGGCCGAGGGGAAAGTCTCGGTGCCCGTCTCGCGGATTTACACCGCGATCAAAGGCGCGGCGGCGGACATCGGCGACGAGAGCGCCGCGTTACTCGAGCAGTATGCCGAGGAAATCGAAGTGACCGAGCCGGACGGGCCGTGTTTGATGTTGGTGGGCATGGTGCCTGATCCGGTTGACGTACTCGACATGATGGAAAATGCCGGCGCGCACATCGTGGGCGACGATCTCGGTCTCGGGTGGCGGACATTTGCCGTCGACGCCTCCGAGGCGGGCGATCCGATCGACGCCTTAGCGCAGCGGCTGTTGGATTCACCGCCGTGCAGCAGTTTGCACTTCGCCAGCCAGCGGCGCGCGGATGCGGTGGTCGAGCGGGTGCATGACTTGGCGGCGGATGCTGTGGTGTTCACGCGCATCAAGTTCTGCGACCCCGAGGCTTTCGACTATCCGAACGTGAAAAAAGCGCTGGATGAAGCCGGCATTCCGAATCTGCTTCTTGAACGCGAAGTGACGACCAACGCCGACGGCGCCGTCGCTACGCGGGTGGAAGCTTTCCTCGAGCAAATCAGCTAGGAGACGATCATGGCGAAGATCCAAGCGACCAAGAAGATGAAAACCATGATGATGATGTACTATATGACCGCCAAGAACGCCAAGCACAACGACCAGAAAGTTGCGTGGATTACCTCCGGCGGTCCGGTCGAATTGCTGCAGGCCTTCGACATCATCCCCATCTATCCGGAAAACCACGCCGCGATGGCCGGCGCCACGCGAATGGGCGGCGGTTTGGCCGCAGTGGCCGAAGGAATGGGGTACAGCCCGGACCTGTGTTCCTACTTTCGCATCGACGTGGGTGCGGCCGAAACGCACGGCGGCCCTATTGCGGGTTTGCCTGAGCCGGACTTGCTAGTGTGCGCGAACAACATTTGCAAGACGGTCACGAAGTGGTACGAAATTCAAGCGGAGAAATTCGGCGTGCCGTTGATTATGGTCGATATGCCCTTCATCGAGGGGGATATCACCGACGCCGAGATACAATACGTGGCCGAGCAACTCAAGGAAGCGGTGCCGGTCCTCGAAGAAGTGTCGGGCAAGACCTTCGACGAAGAAAAGTTTACGCACGTCCTCGAGCTCTCCCGCGACGCCATCGATCTGTGGATGCAATGCCTGGATCTCTGCGCCTCGAAACCCGCGCCGATGAGCAGCTTCGACGCCTTTTTCCAAATGGCTCCAATCGTCACCTTGCGGGGCGACCAACGCACCGTCGATTACTACCGCACGCTGCTGGCCGAATTGCAGGAAATGCAGGCGGCAGGTGTGGCGGCGGTGGAAGGCGAACGGCATCGGTTGCTGTTTGACAACATCCCGATGTGGTACGCGGTCAAGCATCTTTCCGAAAAGCTTGCCGAACGCGGCGCGGCGCTGGTTACCGCCACGTACACGGCGAGTTGGGGTATGGAAAAGGACATGACCGAGGGCGATCCGTGGGAGGCTATGGCCTATAACTATCTGGCGCCGTACATCAACCGCGGCTTTGAGACGCGTCTGGACACACTCGAGCATCTGATGAAGAAATTTCAGTGCGACGGTTTCGTGATGCACTCGGCACGGTCGTGCAAGGCCTATTCGCTCGGGCAGTACGATCTGCAAGAAGCGCTGACCAAGCGTACCGGCGCGCCGGGCGTCGTGATCGAGGGCGACATCGCCGACGAGCGCCAGTGGTCGCAAGGCCAAGTGGACACGCGCCTGGAAGCGTTCCTCGAAAAGCTCGATTCGTAGCGAGTCACTCCGTATGTTATCGAGGCTCGCCGTTGCGGCGAGTCCTTTTTGGTTTATGGTGTAAGCATGAAAACGTTAGAACTTTCCGAGCTCGCGGCGGCGGTTGAACGGATTGCCAGGCAGGCGGGGCGGATCGCCATGGACCTGCGCGATCATTTGAAGACTGAACGGAAGGACGACGGCTCGGCAGTCACCCAGGCTGACGTGGCCGTTGAGGACTTTCTGTTCGAAAACTTGTCGCCCCTCGTACCCGACGCGGTTTTCTTGGGCGAAGAGCGACCGGTTCCCGAAACGCGCAGCAATCTTCCGGTGTGGGTCGTGGACCCCATCGACGGCACGGACGCCTATCGGCAAGGGCTGGCTTACTTCGGTGTTTGTGTCGGATTGGCGATCGGTTGCGAAGTAGTGTTGGGCGTTTTTCACAATCCCTTTCTTGATGAAACCTACGTTGCGTGGCAGGGCGGTGGAGCCTATTTGAACGGCCGGCGGATTTCGGTGGGCACGGACAAGCAGTGGCAACGCGACTGTTTCGTGTACGGGCCCAGCAACACGCACCTTCGATACCGCCTGGATATGCCTGTGAAGTTGCGGTCGCTGGGCAGTACGGCCGAGCACATGGTGTTGGTAGCCGACGGTCGCGCGTGTTTCACGTTTTGCCGCGGGCATGTATGGGACGTTGCCGCCGCGGTGATTGTGGTCCGCGAAGCCGGAGGGGTGGTTCGACATTTCGACGGGCGGAACTTCTGCGCCGCGGATCACTTCGATGGAAAAGTGATAACGCCGCCGCTGTTGGCGGGCAATGAAGAAATTGTCGGCGGCTTGATAGGAAAAATCGAATGGTTGGGATGAAACGTTCGTTTGTTCTGCTACTCGCGACGCTGCTCGTGACGAGTGTCGCGTGGGCGGCGGAGACCAACCCCGTGGACCAAGTTAAAACCGCGCTGGCGGCTCTGGACGGCTTCACGGCTTCTTACAAGGCGGAGTCGGCCGGCGGAACGAGTTTCGACATTCGCGTGCGTTTTCGCAGCCCCAACCTGATGCGGGTGGATATCGAACCGCTGAACGCAACCACGACCTTCGACGGCCACACGTACGTGTATTTCGACCGCAAACAGCAGCGGGCAATCATCATGCAGGCGACGGCGGTCCAGGGCGAATTAGCCAAGCAGCACGCGTTCTTCGAGGGCGTCTCGTGGTTTTCGCCGGTCGGCGAGAAAACGGGCGGCGCGACGGTTATCTATCCGAACGTCATTTTGCGGCTCGATGAAACCCACTTGGACGTGGCGCTGGAGATGTCTACACATCCGTATCGCCATAGCTGGGTGCAGGATCTTGCCGACGGTCGCAAGATGCGGCGGCGCGGCAACGCGGTGGAATTCGAGAAAGCCGGGTCCGAAGGGCCGATTCGCGTGCGCGTGGGTACGGAGTCGGGCATGCTCATCGGCATCGAAGCGGGCGAGCCCGAAGATGTCGTGGGGACGATCAAGCTGGTAAAATTCGAGCGGACCGTTCCCGACGCGACGCTCTTTGACACGGCCGTGCCCTCGAGCGCCAACATTCGGGACCACGCGAGCGATCCTTCGTTGATGCAACAACTGCTGATCACCAGTTTTCGCAATACACTGGG
Organism: Candidatus Lernaella stagnicola; assembly: GCA_030765525.1. NCBI lineage: Bacteria > Candidatus Lernaellota > Candidatus Lernaellaia > Candidatus Lernaellales > Candidatus Lernaellaceae > Candidatus Lernaella > Candidatus Lernaella stagnicola. Next base: position 130,837 of record JAVCCK010000041.1, on the reverse strand, counting down.
CGTGTTGCTCGGAACAAGCCGCGAGAAGTGGGCGACGCTGAGCGATGTGCAAAAAGCTGAGCTGCGAGAAACCTGTCTGGCGAGCTTCAAACAGATTTTCGAACTCGCCGGCGATACGATGCGAGAAAACGTCCACGCGGCAATGATGACCGGCGAGCTACCGGGAAAAATCCGCGCGGCCGCCGGCAGCCAAGTAGCGAAAACTCGCTTCGCGGGCGACCATCCGGAGTTGACAGGGGAGGCGCTCGACGACGCGTGGAAAAAGCAGGTGATCGATGAACTGTCGCAGGAATTGTTGATTGACATGATGCGAAGCATGGAAGGGCAACTTGTCGGACCGATCCGCGAACAGGCGTTGGAGCAGACCGCCACGATGCCCGAGGCGCAGCGCAAGGAAATTGCGCGGCTGGTCACCGAACCGGCGCACGAAGCCTTTACGAAACTCACCGGCCCGGTGGTGAAGCGGGCGATCCGCGAGATACTCTGCGACTAATTGTTTTTCAGGCGATTCAAATACCCGTTTTCCAGAGATTTGGTGATGCGATCTTCCGGCAGGTCGGGAGTGATATCGTAAATCTTGTGCCGCAGGATTAAAATCGTGCGGCCGAAGCCTTCGATATCCAGCCGACCCAAGTGCTCGCCGCGCACTCCCGATGTCACGCGCGTTATACCGCCGGTGAGTTCGGTTTTCGTCATGGACTCGCCGGGCGCGATGATGACGTCGGTTCCGGGGATGTCCACGGCTAACTGCTCGTCACATTCCGGACCGCATTGACTGAGAATGACGTTGACGCCGTCACGCGAACCGGTGCGCGCCGCGGCGACTTTGGTGGGCAGCGTCTCGGTATCTACAGCCAGGTTATAGGCTTCACTTTCGGAACAGTGGGTCAGGACGGCCGGTGAGGTAACGCCCACCACGCCGAAGATCAGTCCATTGGGCAGGATGCGGGCGAAGCCCAGCGGCAACCAGGGATTGGCGTTTCGCTTGCCGCGTAGGTTGCTCACGATCCAGGGGAACTTCGCTTCTTTGACCAATTCGTCGAAATATTTCCGGCCATACCGTAAGTCGGCCGGCGCCACGACCGTGCCCGCGATCTCCAGTTGATTGAGGATGCGGACCGTAGCCTTGCCGCGGAATTTCTCGTTGATGGGGGAGCCGGACAAGCAACCGCCGGTGTAGAAAAGCAGCGTCGGAACGTTGCGCCGATCGTTTTGCGAACGCACCTGTTCAATCAAGGAGGCCAAACGCGCCACTCCGCCTAGTGTACGACCGTCGGCGGTCGGATGCGCGGCTAGGTGTCCTTCCAAGTCTCCGAAATAAAGGATCGTCAGGTGCTGTTTAGCCGGCGGTTCCGGCACGGACGCACACCCGAACGCCAAGAAGATCAAGCTCAAGCAAATCAGCCAATGATAACGCTTCACCGCTTCCTCCAGCGTGATGGGGGCTCACCGTATCGGCCTCATCGCCGATGTGTCAAGGCAAACGCACTTGACCGGGGGGCCGGTGAACGGTATCGATGTTCCAAACCAAAAAGAGAGTCGGCGCACATGAGCGGTATTCGTAACTTTTTCGCCAATTTGTACGATATGAGCTCCTCCGAGAAAAATCGCTGGAGGCGCATGCTGGTCAACGTGTTGCGCTTCTTGAACGAACTGCGCATTCAGTTTGCGAAAGACACGGTGGTCGTGCGTGCCTCCGGGATGGCGTACACGACGTTGCTGGCGATTGTGCCGCTGATGGCTGTGCTGTTTTCGGTGATGAGCGCGTTTAGTCAGTTCGCCGCGTTCAAAGACCAGGTTCAGGCCTGGTTATTCAGCCAGATCGTGCCGGCGAAATCGGGCGAGATTCTGGCGTACATCAACCAATTCACGGCCAACACGAAAACGCTCGGAGCGTTTTCGGCTCTGTTTTTGCTGATCACGTCGATCATGCTGTTCGACAACATCGAGAAAAACTTCAACGCGTTATGGAACGTCACCAAGCAGCGCGGCATGATGTCTCGCTTCATGACCTTCACGAACGTGCTGTTGTGGGGGCCGATCCTGTTTGCCATGAGCTTCCTGGTTTCGGGCAAGCTTCGCGCGATCCTGAACGACAATCCCCTGATTGAAGTCGGATTCCTTACCCGCTTTATGTTCGGCATTCTGCCGTATCTGTTCACGGTCTTCGCGTTCATGCTGATGTTGAAAGTGATCCCCGCCACAAAAGTGAAAATCCGCAGTGCAATGGTGGGCGGCGTCGTCGGCGGCGCTCTGTGGGAGATCGGTAAAATCGTCTTTACACACACGACAGCGAAGTCGATCACCTATAACGCGGTGTACGGCTCGTTGGCGTTGGTGCCGATTTTCTTAGTTTGGCTGTACATCACGTGGGTAATCGTGCTGTTGGCCGTGGAGATATCGTACGTACACCACAACTACTACACTTTGGTGCTCAATCGCGCTTTCGTACGGCCCTCAGCTCGAGAGAAGGTTCACTTGGCGGTGCGGGTGCTGGTGTTTGTGGCCCGCCGATTTCATGCCGGGCAGGGACCGGCTACGTTGACGGAATTGGAAGATCGTTTTCGGATTCCCAACGAACTTGCCGAGCAGTTGATCGATCAACTCATGCGCGGCGGTTTGATCCAGGCCGTGGAATGCGAGGTCGAAGATGATATGCGCTTCGTGCCGGGCAAATCGTTGGATGTCTTGCGGCTTGGTGAAGTTGTGGTCGCGGTGTATCAAGATGGGGCGGGCGCCGAGCCGGAACGCGGCTTGGATAGGTTGGACAAATTGGCGGTCGATATTTTAGAAAACGGTGAAAGGGCCGCGACCGAAGAATACGAGAAAACGACGATCCTGGAGTTAATCGCGCGCAGCGATCAGGATTTACCGCCTGACTTCGGAGACGCTTGAGCCGGCTTGGTCTCAGGCCCCTTTTCCTGTCGCGTCGTCTGCCATTCGAATTCGCCGTCGAAATCCTCATCGCGTTCGGTTCGCGCGGGCGGCCGGTTGGGATCGTCGTAATACATATTCATGTCGATTTTCCCGTCGGCGTTGCGGTCGTGCTCGATGCGGGACACTTTACCCGCGACGAAGAACATCGTGGTGTCAAACCGGCCGTCGTTGTTGGTATCGGATTCGATCTTCTCTCGTCGCTCGGCTCCGGTTGCTTCGTCCAAGGAAAACAACTCCCGCCAATCGACGTTCCCGTCGCCGCTTCGGTCTTTCTCCAGGCGGGTCATGCGGCCTTCTTCGTCTGTCCACGCCCACAAATCAGCCTTGCCGTCGCCGTTGGTGTCGTCGACGAGACTCTTGGCGCCTTTGGGCATGGCGACGAAGACGATAACCGCCGCGACGATCAAGGCGCCCAGGATAATGAGACTTACTTTCTTCCGCGTTGTACCGATTTCTTGTTGTGTCATGCGGCGAAGCATAGCGGAGGCTCTGGGCGACGGCAAGCTTGTTCAAGCGGCGTTGCGCTGCTAAAAAAGGGCGAACAATCCAAGGAGCGACTTTGGCCAACGTGAACGTCGCGGCGCGGTCTTTCAAGGAGAACGGCTTCCAGACCCTTATCTTTAAAAAGGCCGCCGACGTGCGCGCCGCATTTGCCGAGCGCTTGGCAAAAGTCGATTCTGTGGGCTTCGGTGGCAGTGCGACGTTGCGCGAGTTGGAGTTGGATGTCGTGGCCGAGGACGCGGACGTACACTTTCACAACCATTGGCGACCGGGGCTCTCCAGCGAAGAAGAATGGCAAGAGCGTTTGGCGCAGGGGCGGGCGGATTTGTTTCTCACGTCGGCCAATGCCGCGACGATTGATGGCCAACTGGTCATAGTCGATGGCGTCGGAAACCGCCTGGCGGCCGCGGTATTCGGTCCGCGCGAAGTTATTTTTGTCTTGGGCGAAAACAAAATCGTTCGTAACCTGGACGCGGCTCTGCAGCGCGTAAAGCGGGTTGCAGCGCCGCAACGCGCGAGGCAACTTGATGCGAGCACGCCGTGCACGTCGGACGGCCGTTGTCACGATTGCCGCGCGCCGAGCCGTATTTGCCGCAGCACGTTAATCATCGAACGGCCGAGTTTCGGTATGCGGGTCGACGTTTGGTTGGTGAGAGCCAATTTGGGACTGTAAAGAAATAAGGGGGACACGAAATGAAGATTCGTTGGAACGGGCACTCAAGTTTCACGGTAACCGCCGATGACGGCACCGTTATCGTAACCGATCCTTACGAGCCGGGAGCGTTCGGCGGGGGCATCGGGTACCAGCAAATTACCGATCAGCCGGATATCGTTACGATCAGCCACGATCACGCGGACCACAATTTCACCGATGGTTTCCAGAACGACTTTGTTGTCATTCGTGATGGCGGCGAGGCCAAGGGGATCCACTTTACGGCCGTCAACTCCTTTCACGACGAGAACGAGGGGGCCGAGCGCGGCACCAACACGATATTTGTGTTTGTAGTGGACGGAGTTCGCCTGTGCCACCTGGGCGATTTGGGCCACATTCTCTCCGACGATCAGATCGAAGCGATCGGCCAGGTTGACGCGTTGATGACGCCGGTCGGGGGATACTTCACGGTCGATCCCCTGCAGGCGACCGACGCCGTCGAGCGCATCAACCCGAAGATTGTCCTGCCCATGCACTTCAAAACCGATAAATGCGGTTTCCCGATCGCGGAAGTCGCCGAATTTCTGATAGGCAAGGAAAACGTGAAGCAAATTGACGCCGATGAGATCGAAGTGTCGGCCGATAGACTACCGGGGGCGCGGGAGATCATCGTCTTGCGTCACCGTTACTAAACGGGAGTCGTCATGCTGAAAATCGTGGACCACATTGGAATCGCGGTACCGAATATCGAAGAAGCGCTGAAATTCTGGGCGAAAGGCCTGGGCATTGAGGTGGCGCACGCGGAGGAAGTGCCCTCCCAGAAGGTCAAGACGGCGTTTTTGCCGGTGGGCGAGACAAACGTCGAACTCCTGGAGCCCACCAGCGAGGACAGCCCGATCGCCAAGGCGCTGGAAAAGCGGGGCCCGGGCATCCACCACATCTGTTTTCAAGTGGAGGATATCCACGCCGCACTGGCGCACATGAAAGAGCAGGGCGTGCGGCTGATCGATGAACAACCACGTCCCGGCGCACACGGAATGCTGGTAGCCTTTGTGCATCCAAAGAGTACCGGCGGCGTATTGGTGGAGTTGAGTCAAAAAGCGTAAAACCGCCGCGAACACTATTGTTTCTTGATTCCGCTAGCCGGTTCGCGTAAACTACGCATCGCAAAATTCCTTACAAATTGAGATTTGGAGTAACCGTAAATAACACGAAAGCCAATACATTCGGGAGGCAGGATGAAAGAGGTATGGATTGTCAGCGGAGTAAGAACCGCAATCGGTAGTTTCGGCGGAGGACTCAAAGACGTGTCGGCGTTGCAGTTGGGTGTGATTGCCGCCAAAGAGGCGATCAAACGCGCCGGTATCGATCCGGCCGAACTGCAGGACGTCATCGCGGGTCAGTGCATGATGCGGTCGGACGAGATCAACATCGGACGCTGCATCGGTTTAGAGGCCGGCGTACCGTTTTATGTCCCGGGTTGCACCATTCAAAGGCAGTGCTCCAGTTCCATGCAGGGGATGGTGTTCGGCGCGCAACAAATCATGTTGGACGAGCACGACGCCGTGTTGATCGTGGGCGTCGAGAACATGAGCCGTGTACCCTTCGCGCTGTACGATATGCGTTGGGGTGCACGCATGTGGACGAAAAAGTGCGTCGACATGCTCATGCAAGGCCTCGAAGACCCGGTCGGCCATTTCTTGATGGGTGTGACGGCCGAAAACCTGGCCGAAAAACACGATATCACCCGTGAAGATCAAGATGAATTGGCGGCCATCAGCCAAACTCGCGCCCTTGCCGCTATCGATAGCGGTCGTTTCAAGGACGAGATCGTACCGGTGGAAGTCAAAACCCGCAAAGGCACGGTTGTGTTCGATACCGACGAGCACCCGCGTCGCGGTACGACCCCGGAGACCCTCGCGAAGCTCAAAGCCGTGTTTAAAGCCGACGGCACCGGCACCGTGACGGCCGGCAACGCCAGTGGCATCAACGACGGTGGCGCGGCGATGGTCATCATGAGCGCCGAGAAAGCCAAGGCGTTGGGCCTCAAGCCGATTGCGCGACTTATTAGCCATGCCGTGGCAGCGGTCGAACCCGAACTGATGGGTTACGGTCCGGTACCGGCGACGGAAAAAGCGCTCAAAAAAGCCGGCATGGAACTCAAAGACATCGAACTGATCGAACTCAACGAAGCCTTCGCGGCCCAGTACCTGGCCTGCGAGAAGCTGCTCGGGGTCGACCGGGATATCACGAATGTGAACGGTTCCGGTATCGCGTTGGGGCACCCGGTTGGCGCGACCGGCATTCGCATCATTATTTCCCTGCTGCACGAAATGCAGAAGCGGGACCTGACCACCGGTTTGGCCTCCTTGTGCGTCGGCGGCGGTATGGGCAAGACGGTTATCGTGGAACGCATCTAAGCGCACGATTCGACAAGATGACGGCCGGCGGTGGAAGTGACCTATCGCCGGCCGTTTTATTTTGCTAAGACAGAGCCAATTCCTTCCTGACTAGCGAGGCTGAGCCATGCACAAAATCGAGCGAATCGAGCTTTTTCATGTGAACGTTCCGCTCCGCGCGCCTTTTTATCCATCGTGGATTCCGGGTTATCCGCAGACCCATGCGCGTTACACCTTGGTGCGTCTGACGACCGATACCGGATTGGTCGGCGTCAGCGCCGGGGCGGCCTTCGGCGCCGAGCGGGAGGGACTCGGCGATTTGCTCGGCGGATTTCTGCTTGGTCTGGATGCGGAAGATTTGCCGACGGTTCGGCAGCGCATTCGGGAGGCGTCATATCTTGGTTGGCGCAATTGGTGGCTGGAGCCCGCGTTTTACGATTTGATCGGCAAAATTCGGGGTCTGCCGGTTTACAAGTTGCTGCAAGACGACGTGCGGACGGTAACGAACGCTCCGGTGTACGCCTCCAGCGGCGAAGTTCGCGCGTTTGCCGATCGCGCGGCGTATTTGGACGAGATCCGCGCCAAGGGCATTCGGGCAGTGAAGATACGGGTCAAGGATCCCGAAATGCGCGACGACGTGACGATCCTTAGAGAGTGCCGCCGGGAACTTGGCGACCATTTCACCATTGCAGTTGATTGCAATCAGGGTTGGCCGGTATCGATCGTCGACCCGACGCCGAAGTGGAGTTACGACTACGCGCTGAATTTCTGCAAAGCGTGCGACGATCTGGGCCTCGCGTGGATCGAAGAGCCATTAGACATGCACGACTGGGAAGGCATGGCCGCGCTGCGAAAGGCAATCAAGACGCCGATTTCGGGCGGTGAGTTACAGGGAGACTGGCACGAGGTCAAACCTTTATTCGAACACGAATGTCTCGACAAGTATCAGCCGGACGCCACGTTTTGCGGCGGGCTTTCGACCTCCAAACGCATCATGACCGAATGCCGAAAGCGCGGACTTGGCTTTTCTCCGCACACCTGGACAACCGGCATTGGGCTGGTGATTAACCTGCACGCCTTTGCCGCCTGGGAGAAGGGCGACAGCTTGGAGTACCCGTACGAACCGCCGGGCTGGATCCCCGAGCAGCGCGAAGGCGTGATCGACCCCATTCTGATCAATGGCGACGGCACCATCGATGTACCTCAGGAGCCGGGACTCGGTATTCATCTCGACGAGAAGAAGCTGCGAAAGTTCGCCACGCGTTTCTACCTGGCGACGCCGTTTCGTCTCGCGATCAAAACGATTCGGGAGAAGGGGCTACGCACCGCTCTGGAGTTGAAACGGAAGAAAGAAAAAAAGTGATTAGAGGATCAAACCGCTAGGTGATTCAGGCTCCGGTTTCGGGCCTCCGAGCAGCGACGCGAACACCTTTTTCAGCATGGCGGCGAAAAAGGGCACGGTGCCGACCGGGCGCTTCTCGTCATCCAGATAGAGGGCCAGGGCGGCGGCGGTTTCGGCTTCCACGACAGCCTCGCGACGGGCCAGGAAAAACGCCTCGTCCCGCAGTCGGTCGGCGTAACTGTCGCGTCGTTCCTGTGTGAAAAAGCCCTCGACGGCCCGCGCGACGCGAGTCTCAATTTGTTCCCGCTTTTGCTGGTCGCTGATCGCCAAGCCGGTCGTGTCCATGTCTTGCAAGGCCAACTGAAAAGACTGCAACGTGTCGCGGTCGCACATCCAATAACGGAATTCGGGTTCGCCGTGCAGGGCTTCGCTGGCCTGCAGTTCGCCGAGACGGGCCAGAACCCGTTCGGCGTCAATCAACGAACGATACGGATGCGCAGTCGGCACGTCGGGCGGCGGCGTCAGTCGGGCGACCGCGGTCGTGAAACCGGAGGGCACGGGGCTGTCGACGCCATCCATGCGCCGGCGAAGTTTGCCGAGGAAGAAGTGGGCCAATACGAGGTCGAGTTCGACCAGCGGTACTTCGCGCACGTCGCGCATCTCGTTGATGAACGACCGCATCTTCTTGCGGCTGGTCTCGTCGTAATAATGATGCACGACCGTGTTGCCGTCGCGTTCATACACCTGCAAAGTGCGCACGCCGCGACGTGTGGCTTCGTTGATGATGAGAATCCGCTCGTTGCGGCCGTCGACGTTCGAGATGAAGCAGGGAGCGCCGGGTTCTGTTTCCGTAACGCCTTTTTGGAACAGCGGCTTGGCTTTTCGCTTGACGGGGACCGCGTGTCCGGCTTGTTTCATCTCGAAGAGAATGCGTTTGAGGCGCTTCTTGATTAATTTCTCACCGCTGCGGTGTAGGCATTCAGACAATATCTCCGTATGACCGTCACGCTGCAAACCGAAGAATACAGCCTCGCGAAAGGCGAGGGGCAGCGCGAGGATTTCGTCGATCGCTTCGATCTCGCCGGCCTTTTCCCACACGGAGCGAGCCTGGGGCACTTGGTCGAGGAAGTCGCCGTCGATCAGGCCGTCGGCTTCGTGGAAAGCGGCGAACAACTCGTTGAATCGGCCGGGTGATTCCAGCAGATCCAACAAGATTGGTGCGGCTTGCGCGGCGCGTTTTTCTTCGTCCAAAAAGCTCATGGTTGGTCACTATAGGAGATAGCCGGTGCAGTGTCTAGTTTTTCGCGGCCCCGGTATATGAATCGGCTCCGGGAGGGAGGATACACATTTGACAATATTGAACGGCGGTGCTACACAAAAGGACCTTTCGCTTGGCGACGAGGGCTGGTTCTCACTTTACACAGCGAATGACAGATAAGCGGTACGTGTCGGCTTTGATTTCGATGCTGTTGGTGCATGTCATACAGGGGATTTGATGCGACGGCGAGCCTTCCTACATGCTGCCGGTGTTCTACTTCTCTCATGTGTTGTTCTGTTACCGAGCGGCGCTTCCGCCAGTGGATTTTTCCACCCGGAAGTGGGCGCCCGTAACTTCGCCCGCGGCGGTGCGGCCATTGCGGGCGGCACTGATCTGGCCTGTTTTTACGTGAACATGGCCAACTTGGCGCAACTGGACGGCACGAATATATACGGCAACGCCGCGTTCGATGTTTTTCACACGTATTACCGCCGTGAGCCCTACTTGCCGGCGGTTCGCAACTCCAACCCCTTCGACCCGATTCAGTTCATGGGCATATCCAGCGACTTCGGGTTGGATTCGTGGACCTTCGGCTTCGCCGTCTACGGGCCCTACGGCGTGACCAACCGCTGGCCGGAAAAAGGGCCGCAGCGCTACAACATCATCGAAGCCAACGTCTTGCAGATTTACTATTCGCTCGGCGTGGCGTGGAACCCGAAGGATTGGATTCGCGTTGGCGTAAAGGGCAGCGTTGTGAATTTCAAGCTGCTCAACTTCTACGGTTTTACGGTCCTGGGCGACCGCAATCAATCGTTTGACGTCACGGCGAAATTCTTGGCCTATACCGAATTCGTGCCGAGTTGGGGCGCTGGTATTGTGCTTGCGCCAATCCCCAACTGGGTTGAAGTGGGATTCTCCTATCTGCCGGAATTCAACGTCACGGTGCTCGGCGAAGTGGTCGGCGAAATGCCGCAATTGTACGGCGTCCTTCTTGGCGGGCGGATTTTCTCCGACGACTTAACGCTGCCAATCCACTATCCGCCCATTTACCGTGTCGGCACGCGGTTCATTTACAAGGACAAGGGCGATTTCGAACTGGCCCTGATGTACATCCCCTGGTCGTATTTGCAGTACTACGATATCGACCTCGAGGGGGAGGAAGTGATGCAGGATTTCAAGTTCCCGCTCAACTGGAAAGACACGTGGAATTATCGCGCCGGTGGAACCTATAAATTCAACGATCACTGGTGGATTCACGGTGGTTACCAGTTCGAACAAACGGCGAACCCTGAGTGGATCAGCGGCCTGGAAACCGATAGGCATATTGTCAGCACGGGATTAACGGTCCGCTATTTCGGCATGGATATCGACTTCGGTTACGGACACGTATTCCAGGACGACGTTGACACGCCGCCACCGCCGCCGACCTTCGAAAGTGAACTGGACGATGGGCGCGGTCGGTACAAGTCGAGCTACGATGTCTTCCTCGGCGCGATTAACTTCAACATCGAAAGAATGTACTATGCTTATCATGGACGGAGGCCGTGGTGAGCAAGGAAACGTGGCAAGAAAAATTTGACCAGACCAAGCAGCTCTCCTTTCGGTTTACGACCGTATCCGACGCCCCCATCGAACCGCTATACACCCCTGAAGACGTTGCGGACATCGATTACGATCGCGACCTGGGATACCCAGGCGAATTCCCCTTTACGCGGGGCGTACACCCCTCAATGTATCGCGGGCGCAACTGGACGATGCGGCAGTTCGCGGGTTTCGGCTCGCCGAAGGATACCAACGGGCGCTTTCACTTCCTGCTGAATAACGGCCAGACGGGGCTTTCGGTCGCCTTTGATTTTCCGACCCTGTACGGCCGCGATTCGGACGACCCGCGCTGTCGCGGCGAAGTGGGCAAGTGCGGCGTGGCGATCGATACGCTGCGGGACATGGAGATTCTCTTCGACCGCATCCCGATGGACCAAATCACCACGAGCATGACGATCAATCCCCCGGCGGTCATCCTTTGGGCGATGTATCTGGTCGTGGCGGAAAAGCAGGGCGTGCCGTGGGAGAAGGTCGGCGGCACGATCCAAAACGACATGCTCAAAGAGTTCATCGCTCAGAAAACGTGGATTTTTCCGCCTGAGCCAAGCCTCAAGATCATCGTCGACATCCTGGCCTTCGCCTCCGAGAACGTGCCGCGCTGGAATACGATCAGCATCAGCGGCTACCACATTCGTGAGGCGGGCAGCACCGCCGTGCAGGAGTTGGCGTTCACGCTGGGCGACGGCATGACCTACGTCAAAGAAGCGGTGAAAGCCGGGCTGGACCCGGACAGGTTCGCGCCGCGGTTGTCGTTCTTCTTCAACTCGCACAACGATTTTTTCGAAGAAGTGGCGAAGTTCCGCGCCGCGCGCCGCATTTGGTCGCGCTTCATGAAAGAGGAAATCGGCGCGAAGGATCCGCGTTCGTGGATGCTGCGTTTCCACACGCAAACCGCCGGCTGCAGCCTCACGGCGCAGCAACCGACCAACAACGTCGTACGCACGACGATTCAAGCCCTTGCGGCGGTCATGGGCGGCACTCAGAGCCTGCACACCAACAGCATGGATGAAACGCTCGCGCTGCCGACGGAAAACTCTGCGATGGTCGCGTTGCGCACTCAGCAAATCATCGCCGAGGAGTCCGGCGCGACCAACGCTATCGACCCGCTGGGCGGTTCGTATTTCGTCGAAGCGCTGACCACGCGCATGGAACGCGAAGCGCTGGAATACATTCAGCGCATCGAGGAAATGGGCGGCATGATCAAGGCCATCGAGCGCGGCTATCCCCAAAGGGAAATCAGCCAGGCCGCCTACCATTATCAGCAGCAAGTCGACGCGGGCGAGAAATCGATCGTCGGCGTCAACCGCTTCGCCATCGGCGACGAACCGCCGATCGATACACTGCGCATTGACGAACAAGTCGAGCGCGAGCAAATTCGCAGCCTGCAGCAGGTGAGGGCCGAGCGCGATAACGACGCTTTGCAGCGGGGGCTCGCGGCGCTCAAGGAGACCGCGCAGGCGGGCGGCAATTTGGTGCCGGCGGTGCTCGATTGCGTGCGGGCGTACGGTAGCGTTGGCGAGATCGTCAACGAGCTGCGGGGCGTTTTCGGCGAATACGAGGACCCGGCTTATCTTTAGACGTGCCGGCTTTCGGCAAGGAGTCAGGCAATGAAACGCAAAATTCGCGTTCTGATCGGCAAACCCGGCCTCGACGGCCACGACCGCGGCGCAAAAGTGGTGGCGCGGGCGCTGCGCGATGCGGGTTTCGAAGTGATATACACCGGCTTGCATCAAACGCCGGAGATGGTCGTCAACACGGCGATCCAAGAAGACGTGGACGCCATCGGCCTGTCGATTCTATCCGGCGCGCATAATCACTTGTTCCCCGAAGTGATCCGCCTGCTTAAGGAAAAGAACGCCGAAGACATCGTGGTGTTCGGCGGCGGCATCATCCCCGACGTCGACATTTCCGCGCTCAAAGACAGCGGCGTGCGCGAAATCTTCACTCCCGGCACGCCCATCGAGCAGATCGTCGGCTTCGTCAACGGCCTGGCCGCAGAGCGTGAACTGGCCTGAGTAAAAAACCGTCTTCCTGCTCAAACTCGCGGCGGGTTTTAACCCGCCGTTTTTGCGTCACCCCCGCCATGTCTGCCGAAACCGTATTGATACCGATTCCCTCTTGATAGAATCGAAATAAATTAGCTACACTGAGTGTGGATTTGAGGAGATCCATCAACCGATTTCCCACCTTTGATTCGGCCAACCCAGGGGCGCAAACAAATAACCGGTCGGCGTGCGTCGATAATTGCGAAGCGCGAAATAGGCTATTCGTTAGGAGTACAACGTCGCGCAACTTTTGAGGAGCGTATAATGCGGAAAGGGACTTTGTTTTGGGGAATGTTAGTTATTCTTCTTTTTTTTCCGAAACCAATCTTCGCAACCTTTTATTCCGGAACCTATCTTGTCAGTTTCGGCAGTGATGGCGAACCTCGTTGGGATGATAGTTTGACAACGGAAGGTTACGCTGGTTATGGAAGTGTTTTCACTGATGGCGCTGGGAACGTCTATGTCGAAGGTTTGGATTTTTTGATGAAATACGGTGTCGACGGAGAACGACAGTGGAAAACAACAGCCGACTTTGCTCTTCCCGAGTGCGTTGCTGACGATCAACAATATCTGTATTGCACTGAGTACCACGAGCCCACAATAACTGTTCTGGATTTTAGCGGACACTATGTGAATAGGTTGGGAATTTTTACAGCCTATGCCGCTGATCTTACGGTCGGAGTGAGTGGCGACCTGTATTTCAACGCTTGGTACGACGAAGGCGCGGAATTCGTGAGACTGACGAAAACGGGAGATGAAATTTGGAGCAGACGCGTAGACGGTTTCCGAGTTCTTGAAATGGCTTTGACTGCACAAGGCGGTGTCATCTCAACCGGAACGGGAACGGGTTTGGATGAAGAGAATATATACGCGATCGCTTTCGATCCCGATGGCGGTTTGGTTCATAACACCCTGGTCGGTTCTGCCCACTGGGGCATGGCGGCTTTTTTGCCAAGTGGTGATTTCGTCGTGGCCCGAGAAGTTGACGAAATGACGATGACCGTTGAACGTTTCGACGCCAGTGGAGAAATCTTGTGGAGCGAAGAAGTGGAAGGATTCGGTGAAATGGGGCGCTCCGGTGATGTTGTATGGAGACCGGCTGGCGAACTTGTTGTCTGTGGCGCTGAATCGGAACATACAAAGGTCTTCAAGTTCGACAAGGACGGAAATCTGGATTGGGTAAGGGCTTATCAAAGCCGTAAACCCAATTTCCCGATGTTCGCGCGCATTTCAGATTCTGGCAATATTACAATTGTCGGTCAACGCATGGATATCTGTGGGGAGGGGTTGTGCCGCGCCCGATTGTTCTTGGTACAGTTTTCACGGAGCGGCGAGATCCGGTGGGAGACCGAATACCGCCGACCGCACGCCGAAGAAACGGAGTTCGGTCAAGCAGCGCTCGATGATGAAGACAATCTTTATGTGGCCGGAGAGTTCCGAAAAGAAAAGTCAGACGAGGACGACGAAGGCTGCGGGTGTTGAGCGGGGCAGAAAAAGCCCGGAGCGCGAGGCCCCGGGCTTTTCGTTGGTTGATTAGGGTTAGTTGTTGACGCGGAAGAGGATCTGATCGGGCCCGCAGGCGCCTTTCTTCACCTTCACCAGCGACACACTCGAACCTTCGGAAAATTCGTCACCGGGTTTCACATCCAGCTTGCCGAACACCGTACCGCGCGCGCCGGGGAAGCCGACCTGAACGATGATCTCAGGCATGTCGAGCAGATGACCGCTGCGGTCTTCGTACACGATGGTGTAGGACTCGATGAAGCCCAGCTTGCCGTCGATTTTCCGCGCGTCCTTGACCGGATCGAGCGGCGTCATCGTCATCTCGTCGAAGATCGCCGGCGGCACGAGCACCTCGTCGCTTTCTTCGGAGTAGGTACCCAAAACCTTGCCTTTGGCCAGTTCTTCGTAGAACTTCGTTCCGGCCATGCCGGCGGTGTACAAGTAGGTTAACGGAATCTTGCCCGGCCACGCCTTGGCGGTCGTGGCGTCCATTTCCGTCGGTTTGACCTGCTTGAGCGGCAAGACTTTCTTGCCCTTGTACGGCTTGAAGTAGAGGATGTCGAGAATCGAGCCCTCGCGTTCCTCTTTCTTCTTCCACACGGCCTTAACCCGCATGCCGATCTTGATGTCTTTGGGATCGACTTCGCCGAGGCGGTGCACCAAACCCATGTGGTCCGGCGCGCCATCGATCGCGACGACCGCGTAGAGCGCCACTTCGCCTTCGGGCAGCGGTGAACTATCCCAATCCACGTGCGAGATGGTGAAGGTTTCGATCGTGCCGGTGTCAGGCAGATCGTAATAGCCGTGCACCGGATTGAGATTGGTCAATTCGCTGAACGCGCGGCATGGAATCATCATGCGGCCGGTTTCCGTGCAGTAGCTGCCGCGGATTTTCCCGGCGGCGAGTCCGTCGAGATACGTGGTCAGCGCATAGCCGTTGTCCCAGGCGTAGCGCAGGTCGGGCGCGTCGGCCACGTTGAGTACCTTCTTGACGTTCTTGAGCGGCGTGCCGGGCAGGTCGGCCCGCTTGGCTCCGCTCCAGAAGGACGACTCGTTGGGCAACGCACCTTCCGAACCCATGACCACGACGGTACCGGCCTGCATGAGGTCGCCCCAGGCCTGCGCGACGCCGCGCCGGCAGCGATTCTGCACTTGGCGTTTGCCCGCTTGGCCGGAAAGCTGCAGGTAAAGCTCGGCGATCTTCATCAAGCCTGTGGCGGCAATCGGGTTGCCGACACCCAGCGCGCCGCCGGAGGGGCAGAGCGGGTGCGTGGAAGAGCGTTCAAACGATCCGGAATGCAACAAGTCCTTCACGGTGCGGCCGGTTTTGTCCAGCAACAAGCCGTTCAGGTGATGCAGCGCCTTGTAGTCGAAGGGATCGTAAGGCTCGAAGATGTCGATTTCGTTCACCGGGTCTACGACACCGGCCATCTTGTAGGCGTCCTTGGCGGCCATGGCCACGTAGTCGGGGTAGGCCAGGTCGCGCGTGCACCAATAAGCGGTTTCGAGCCGGAAACCGACGCCCTCGATGAACACGGGTTTGCGGCTGCGCGCCCGCGCAACGCGCTCGTTGGTCATCACGATGGCGACGGCGGCGTCGGAGGTCGGGCTGATGTCGTAGCGTTTGACCGGCCACGACAGAAGCTTGGACCGCATGACGTCTTCGATTGTGAGATCCTCGGCGATCTGCGCCGCCGGGTGATCCAAGGCGTTGCGTTTGTTGTTGCAGGAGACCCAGGCGAGATCCTCTTCGGTGTACCCGTAGACGTGCATGAAGCGCGCCATTTCGAGGGCGAAGATGTGGATCAAGGTCAGGTCCAAGGGTTGTTCGAGCGTGTGGTCGAAGATCGTCAAAAACGCGCCGGCGGGGTGCGGATTGCACGGCGACATTTTTTCTTCGGCGATCACTAGACAGGTGTCGAACTTACCGGAGGCGATGTGCATCCACCCGTGGATGGGGCTCATCACGCCGGTGGCGCCGCCGACGTAGTGCCGCATATACGGCTTACTTGTCGCGCCGGCGCCGGCGATCAGGTGTTCACCCTTCATGTGTACGCCGTCGAACGCGTCCGGAGCGGTGCCGAGACACACGGCATCGATATCGTCGATATCCATCCCGGCGTCGTCGAGGGCCATCTGCACGGCCTGGGCGGTCAGTTCACCGGGCGATTCCTGGGCCCGGCGCATGAATTTCGTCATACCGACGCCGATTACGGCTACTTTCTGGTTCATGACGCACTCCTTTCCGCGTCGAGAATCACCACGGCGCAGGAGTCCGTGGGGACGCCGCGCCAACCGTGTACCAGCAAGCGCTCGCAATCGATTTGGCAGGCGCCGGCTTCGCCGCGCAACTGCGTCACGGCTTCGTACAAGCGCGCGCCGCCGTTGGCCTCGAACAGGTCGCCCCCGCCCTGGCTGCCGCCGTTGGGATTGACGTACAGGCCGTCATGGGTGGCGCCAAGAGCTTCCAGGTGCATCAGTTCGCGATGCGGATAGAGGTCGGAGACGAAGAATCCGTCGATCTCCTCCGCGGGGCTGTCGATTTGGGCTTCGTCATAGGCGAGGTTGGCGGCGATCGCCGTGCCAACCGACACACTGTGGTCGCGGCGTTCGAGGATCGAGTTGCCCGAACCCCAGCCGGTGCCGGAGATGAACACCGGGCGACGGGCGTATTCGTTCGCCATCTCTTCGGTGCCCAAGACGATGACCACTGCGCCGTCGGCGTAGCGGGGAATCATCAGGTCGGTCAAGGGCGCTGCGACGGGGCGGGCGCCGAGGATGTCGTTGATCGTGAACAGATCGCCGTAGGGCGCGTTGGTATTACCCAGCGCGTTGGCGCGGTTTTTCACGACGACTTCAGCAACGTCTTCCATGCTGTATTCGGATGCGGCGAGGAAGGACATCAATTCGATGCCGCCCAGGTAGTGCGGCGTGACGTTGAAGCGGTTGAACACGGGATCAAGGGCGAAGCGTAACAGTTCGTCCTTGGTCAGGATGTTCGACGCCTTGCTGTAGGCCTCGATGACGATGGCCTTGTAATGCCCCGTGTTGATTTGCATGACGGCAGAGCAAACGCCGTGCAGGAAATCACCGGGAATCGTATACACGGGCTTACGCGCCATGCCGA
The DNA here is from genome assembly GCA_030765525.1 of Candidatus Lernaella stagnicola. Classification (NCBI taxonomy): domain Bacteria; phylum Candidatus Lernaellota; class Candidatus Lernaellaia; order Candidatus Lernaellales; family Candidatus Lernaellaceae; genus Candidatus Lernaella; species Candidatus Lernaella stagnicola. The sequence continues at coordinate 113,471 of JAVCCK010000041.1, read as the reverse complement.
GTTGGTCGGGGACGTATTCATCGGCGATCGAATACCCCGATACAAAATCTTCTTCGACCGAAACAGCGCCGTCGATTTGGTCGACGGTGAGTCCCGCGTCGGTATAGGCCATTTTCGCGGCCTTGGCGATCATTTCCCGGTACGATAGACCGGTGGACGTGGGCACGAATCCGCAAATGCCCGCACCCAGTACAGCGACTCCCATCTTATGCTCCTTTCTGATCCTGTGAGTTGGTATCCATGACTTTGTTCAAAAAAGGAAACACCCGACGAAACGATCGACGGGTGTTGCGCATCAACTGAAAACGCACCGTGGCGTGACCCGAAACGTGAAAGCCGTGGGACAAGTGCAAACGTGTTGTCCTCTCTCGTCGTCACATGGATTGAAGGGTGTTGCATCTAGTTTGGTATGCAAGGCCAGGCGGCGACCGACGCTATACGGAGCGAGACCGCGATTCCTCAACTTGCACGCCAACGGCATATTACAGAAAACCCGCAATAATGGAAACCGGTGAATCAACGAAATCCGAGCATTCTTACGGCGCGCGCGGGCGGTGGCGTCGCGTTTGCCGCCTATGCTTTTTTTACCAAAAGGCGGATTTTTTCCTTGTCAGCCGGGGCAAAGCATGACTATCATTTCGCCCAAGATACGGTCTGCCTAGTTGAGGGAGTGTAGACAGACTCAAGCCCTACGGGGCGCTGAGGGGCAAGCGAGATGGGCGTTTGCCCCTCTTCTCTATCTACTTGCCGCACCACTTGACCCCCATGGGTCCAAATGGCACCTTAGCCTCGTTCGTTAAACGCGGGGAAAGGTTGCGATATGGATCACGATCCGAATTGTCTTTTCTGCAAAATCGACCAGGGTGAAATTCCGTCGGAAAAGCTGTACGAAGACGATAAAGTTTTTGCCATCAAGGACATCCATCCGGCGGCGCCGGTGCATGTGTTGATCATTCCGCACGCGCACATTCCTACTTTGCTCGACGTTGCCGATGACCAGTTTGACTTGGTCGCCCACGTCTTTCGCGTCGCGTGCAAATTGGCGAAGGAATTTGGCGTGGCCGAGCAGGGATTCAAGGTGCTGCACAACGTCAACGAGTGGGGCGGGCAGCGAGTATTTCACATCCACTTCCATTTGTTAGGCGGCAAAAAGTGGGGCGAATGAAAAGATCGATCATACTTGTTTGGGTAGTCGCATTGCTCACGATGGCGGCCGCGCCGACGCACGCCGAATCGTGCGCCGACAGTGACGTCGACTGCTGGCTGGTGCAATTGGATACCGGCGACGGCGCCGCGGCGATGCGAGCGGCGATGACACTCGGGGAACTGGGCGACGCCAAAGCCATCGACCCGCTGATCGCCAAGTTTGCGGCGGAGGACCAATACATGGCCACGGCGGCCACGCACGCGGTAATCAAAATCGGCAACGGGGCCGTTTTCCCGCTGGTGAAGGCGAGCACCGAAAGCAAAAGTGCAGCCGTGCGCAAGTACGCTGCCTACGCCCTGGGACGCATCGGCGGTGACGACGCCTTCGCGGCGGTGTTGCAGGCGGCGAAGGACGAGGCTCCGAAAGTTCGCGCGCAAGCGGCGACGGCCTTCGGCGTGATGGGCGACGACCGGGCGTTGTTGCCGTTGTTTGAATTGCTGCGCGATCGGTCGGTCTCGGTACGCGCGGCGGCGGCGCAGTCTCTGGGCGCGATCGGCGACAGGCGGGCCACGAATTTCTTGCTGGAGTACGGACTCTGTGACATTTCTCCGGAAGTGGCGCGGGCCAGCGCCGGCGCGCTTGTGCAAATCGGTCCGGAAGCGGTGGAACCGTTGATCGACGCGTACAACACGAAACCCGACTACGCCCGCAAGCGCATCGTATTGGCGGTCGGTAACATCGGGGTCGATGCGCCGCCGGCCACACGCGGTCGCGCGGTCAAATTGGCGAGTTGGGTTTTGAAAAGAAAAACAGAGGGCGTCGAGACGCGCGCGGTTGCTGCCTATGTATTGGGCACTCTGGACGCGAAGGACGCGGTTCCGGTTTTGAAACAAGCGCTGGCGGAAAGCGGCGCAAAAGAGGAGCAGAAGACGCTTCATGCTTCGTGCGAACAGGCGTTACTTAAGATCTATCAAAAGTACGAGATGAAGCGCGATTTCTGACTTCGGGATGTTTCGTCGAATCACACTATGTATATTGACGGTCCTGGCCACCGCCGCGCTGGCGGCTCCCGTGTGCGATGCGCCGGCCGTCGACAAACAGTCTGCAGATGCGAAGGGAGAGGACATCATGACTTTCCAACCCGTCGTCGCCGGCCGCTTTTACACCTCGCGGCAAGATGAATTGCAGCGCGAGGTGGACGACTTCATACAGAACGCTAGCGTGCCGCAAAACCTGGGCAAGCCGTTCGGCGTCATTGCGCCCCATGCGGGCTATGTGTTTTCGGGGCCCGTCGCCGGTTATTCCTACCGTGCGGCCAAGGGATACAATTACGACGTGGTCGTCGTGTTGGGCCTTTCGCACAGCGTGCCGGGAAACGTGGAGGTTTTGGATTACGACCGCTACATGACGCCCTTGGGACCGGTCGCCATCGATCGAAAACTGTCTCAAGAGCTTGCCGAACGTGAATCGTTCATTCGTCTCGGTGACACCATGTTTCGTCAGGAACATTCCCTGGAAGTGCAACTGCCCTTTATCCAACGCGCGGTTCCCGACACGCCGGTCGTAATGGTCGTGATCGGTCGCGCGCGGCGGTTGGAACTGACGCAACTGGCCGGCGCGTTGCACTCCACCTTCGGTGACAAGAACGTCTTGTACGTGGCCAGTACCGACCTCTCGCATTTTCGCTCGTACGATGCGGCCGAGAAGATCGATTCGGAAACCTTGGCGTTGCTGGAAAAGGGTGATGTCGAAGCGTTGTACCAGGCGCCGGAGCTGCATGAGCGCATGTGCGGTTTGGGGCCGGTAACCACGCTGCTGGAAACCTTCCATCTAGCCGGTGGCGGGGACATCAAATTGCTGGCCCATCAAAACTCGGGGGACACCAGCGGCGATAAGAGTCGCGTGGTCGGCTACGGTTCGCTGGCCCTGTATACCCATCCGCGCGTCGCGGCGAAAGGGAACGGCGAGGCCGCGGCCCAGAAGCAGGAGCCCGACGCGAAAGAGTATCTGACTGATGCGGAGAAGAAGACGTTGCTTCGCATTGCGCGGGAGACGGTCGAGAAGTTCGTACGAAGCGGAGAGAGACCGGACTTTGACGTGGAAAGCCCGACGCTGCTGGCCGACGGCGCGGCGTTCGTGACGCTACACACGAAAACAAACCACCGACTACGCGGGTGCATCGGTCAAATCATCGCCCGCATCCCCTTATGGCAGTGCGTGCGTGATATGGCGGTTGCCGCCGCAACACAGGATCCCCGCTTCCCCGCCGTGCGGGCCGACGAGTTGGATAACCTGCACATCGAGATTTCGGTGTTGACGCCGCCGGAGAAGGTTCGCAACGTTTCCGAAATCGAAGTGGGCAAACACGGGCTAATCATGTCCGATGGTTGGCACCGCGGATTGCTGTTGCCGCAGGTCCCCGTCGAACAAGGTTGGGATCGCGAGACCTTTCTGACTCAAACGTGCGTTAAGGCCGGCATGTCCGGCGACTGCTGGCGCGACCCGAGTACACGCATCGAAAGATTCTCCGCGCTGGTTTTCGCCGAATGACAGACCACACCGCGCGCCGAGTTTATCTCCGTACCTTCGGCTGCCAAATGAACGACTACGACTCCGCGCGCATGCTGCGTCTGCTGCAGTTGGAAGGATTCACGCAGACCGCGACCGCGGCCGACGCCGACCTCGTGATTTTCAACACATGCTCGGTCCGCGCGAAAGCCGAACAGAAAGCGCTGTCTCAAATCGGCCGGCTAAAAAAATTACGCCGCGACAGGCCGGCGATGCGCATTGTGGTCGCCGGTTGTTTCGCGCAGCGCAGCGCAGCGAAGTTGCTACACAAATATCCTCACATCGACATGGTGCTGGGCACCGACGCCATCGGGCGATTACCGGGACACGCCCGCAAGTTGATGGACGGTTTTCGCGGCATCGTCGATGTTGATTTCGCCGCGGCTTATGACGAAGACGTCGAAGACTTCGGTGAGATAATCCCCGGCAAGGGGTCGAAGGTCGCCGCATTCACGACGATCATGCGTGGCTGCAACAACTTCTGCGCGTATTGCATCGTGCCTTACGTTCGCGGCCGGGAACGCAGCCGACCGGTCGTTGAAGTTTTGCGTGAGGTGCGGCAATTGGCTGCCAAGGGCGTCAAAGAAATCACGCTGCTGGGCCAGAACGTCAATTCCTACGGGCAGGGCAGTGGGGTAGGGGAGGTGGACTTCGCCGCCCTGCTCCGCCAGGTGCATGAGATCGAAGGGATTCGGCGGATTCGTTTCACGACCAGCCATCCCAAAGATTTGTCCGACCGCTTGATTGAAGCCTTCGCCGAGTTGCCCAAGCTCGCCAATCACCTGCACTTGCCGGTGCAGGCCGGTTCCGATGCCGTGTTACGCGCGATGAATCGGGGTTACGAAGTCGCGCGTTATCTCGATCGCCTTCAGCGCTTGCGAGACGTACGCGAGAACATGGCCATCACGACCGATATCCTGGTGGGCTTTCCCGGTGAAACGGAGGCCGATTTTCAGCAAACCCTGGACCTGGTTGCTAAGGTCGGGTATTCCAACTCCTTTGTTTTTCGTTACTCCGTGCGGCCGGAAACCGCCGCCGAAAAATTGCATGATGACGTTCCGGAAAAGGAGAAGATCGCCCGTTTGATGGCGGTACAGAAAATGCAGCGGGAAATCACGTTACGGCAGCACGAAAATTTAGTCGGTCAAAAAGTGGAAGTTTTGGTTGAACGGCGGCAAGATCGTGACCAAGATCATCCTTGGAGCGGGAAATCGGGTTGCTATCGGGGCGTCCACTTCGCGGGTGATGGTGTTGCGGTGGGCGACGTGGTCACGGTAGAGTGCTTACAGGCGTATGCCAATCACTTGCTGGGAAAGGCAGTTACGCCGCGTGACGAAAAGGAGTAAACCATGGCCGCCATCAAGATGTCAGTCGTAGGATTGACCGTCGATCCGAGTAGCAACTCGCCGATCGTCGTCCTGCGCGATGAGGAAGGCCGCTTCACGCTACCGATTTGGATCGGAATTTTGGAAGCCAGCTCGATTGCCACCCAGCTTGAGAAGATAGAGTTGTCGCGGCCGATGACCCACGACCTGTTTGTCAGCGTGCTGGAAAACGCCGGTATGCGGTTGTCGCGGGTGCTCGTCAATGATTTGCGGGAGAATACTTACTTCGCGCGTATCTTCTTCCAAGACGACGAAGGCAACGAATTTGATGTGGACGCGCGTCCGTCGGATTCGATCGCCATGGCGCTGCGCGTCGAGGCCGAGATTTTCGTCGAAGAAGGCGTGCTCGAGCGGGCCGAAGCCTTGGACAAGAAAGCTCTCGAGCATGCTGAGAAGTCGATGGACGACAAGTGGAAAGAGATTCTGGAAAGCTTGGATCCGGACGATCTGGGCAAATACCGAATGTAGGACGCGACGTTGCGCACGTTGCACCTCGCGGGTCCGCCCGTAGCGTTGGCCTGCGTTATTTTCTTTTTATCGTCGCAATCGATTTCCGCGCCGTCGACGGTCGTCTTTGCCGATAAGTTCGCCCACTTGGCCGTGTTCGGATTGTTGGGCCTACTAACGGCGAGATGGGTGCGGGGAGATTCTCGCTACGGCGGGTCCGGATGGTGTGTAGTTTCGATAGCGGTGTTGCTGGCCGGGATTTTCGGCGTCACCGACGAAGTACATCAGGCATTTACCCCGGGGCGCGAGCCGGATATTGTAGACGCGTGGTGCGACTTGACCGGCGCGGTAATCGGGGCGTCGGCGGCCGTAGTGTTGTACCGGTGGTGGGAAACGATGCGCCGGAGTCTCGAAGTGGATTGACACACTTAGATACCGGCCATAGCATACGGCGGAATTTTTGACACTGGGAGAGCGGGCCTGTGGCACGAAAAGTTAAGATTACTCGTAAGCAAATTAAGCAAGACGATAAATTCCTGGCGACGATGAAAGATGTCACCGGGAAGGTTGTCGCCGCGGTAAGCGACAGGGACTTTTGGGGACAGTACAAGAAGCCCCTCATCGTGGCGGGCGCCGTACTGCTCGTGGTCGTAATTGCGGCCGGGACGGTGTTCGGCCTCACGATTTATCAGCGCCACAGCGCCGCCAAGTTGATGGCGCTGGCTGATGCGATGAACCGCGCTCCGGTGATCACGCCCGAACAGTACGAACAAAACGCGGCGATGGCCCAGGCTCTGGGAGCCTATACCGACGCGAACGCCAAGTGGTCGGCGGTGGCCGAGAATTACGACGCGGTGGCGACGCAGTATCCCGATACGGAATTCGGGCAACTGGCGCTGTTCTATGCCGGCAACGGCTACTACGAGTTGAAAGAGTATCAAGAAGCGGTTACTCGCTACGAGAAGTACCTGGAGAAAGTCGGTTCGGACGCGCCATTCGCGCCGCTGGCACAGCAGAGCGTCGGCTACGCCTACGAGGAATTGGGCAAATTGCCGGAAGCGGAGAAAGCATTCCTGGAACTGGTCAAGCGGGAAAGCACAACGACTTCGCTATTGGCCATGTTCGATTTGGCGCGGATCTATGAGAAACAAGAAAAAATCGACGAAGCTATTGCGACGCTAAAGAAAGTCGACAACGTGCAAATCAGCCTCGGTCCGCAGGTCGGAAAATTGAAGCGACAAGCGGAAAACAAGATTAAGTGGCTGGAGGCTTCCCGAAAGAAACCATCCTGATGCATCGTTTTCTCGAGTCTATTGCCGTATTTCTTTTTGTGGCCGCCGTGTGGTCGTTGTCGGGTTGCGCCGGCAACGCGGCGTTGCTGAGTGCGCCGAGTCCGGACGGTAAGACTTCGGAAGAACGGCCGCTGCGGGTTGCCTGGGTGCAAAACCTCGTTGAGCAAGGCAAGGAAGACCTGTTCCGGCCGATGCAATACGGTATTCCAACCGTGCATGATGGGGTCGTTTATCTCGGCAATAACAACAAGGAATTGATCGCCTTTGATGCCGACACGGGCGTGATTATTTGGAAATTCTCCGCGTTCGGCGTCGTGGAATCGGCGGCGACGGTCGTGGGCGAGAACGTCGTGTTCGGCGACGGCGACGGCTACGTCTACTGTTTGGATCGGAAATCCGGCTTCGTGCGTTGGACCTATCGGGTACAAGGGCAAGTTTGGGGCCACATAGTAAGCAACGGCGAATTGGTTTTCATTCGTACGAACCACGAGCGCCTTTACGCCATCACGCTGAAAGACGGCAAATGGAAGTGGATGCAATCGCGTCAGCTTCCAAATGGTTTTACGATACGCGGCGTCGCAAGCCCGGTGCTCGACGGCGACCGGGTGTTGGCCGGTTATGCGGATGGCTACTTCTTGGCATACCGCGCCAGTGACGGTGCCGAAATATTCAAGACACTGCTTGAAAAAGGTGAACGGTTCATCGATATCGACGCCACGCCGCTGGTGGAAGAAGATCGGGTTTATGTGGCGAGCTACGGAGGAACCTTCTACTGCCTGTCGCGCGACAACGGTGCGATTCAATGGACGTACCGAAGTGGGAGCGTACAGAGGGCGACGATCGTCGACGATTTCGTGATTGCCACCGACGACCGCGGGATCGTCCGTGCCCTGGAAAAACGTACAGGGCAGGAGATTTGGAAGTTCGACCTCCGCGAAGAAGATAAGAAGCGCTCGGTGGCCAAGAAGCCGCGGCGGAAACTCAAGGCGCCGACCAACGCGGCGATGTTTGGCGAGCACCTTTTGGTCGCAAGCTCGAGCGGTTATCTGTACGCGCTAAGCCCGGACACTGGGAAAAGCCAATGGCGCTTCTGGCCCGGTTTCGGTGTCACCGCGGAACTAGTGGCGGCCGACAATGCCGTGTACGTGCACTCCAACTATGGCTTCCTATATTGCCTCAAGAAGAACTACGACTTTCGATAAGACGCAGAACCTAAAGTAGAGCATCAGGAAAACATTAATAACCGGCTGAAATGATGGTTGATGATGAATATTCAGCATTGGGGGGTATACGAGTTGACATATAGTTACAAAACATTACATAATATATCTTATGCGCAACTTACTCTGCTGGCGATGTCGCCTCTTCATTCTTCGGTATGAGCCCCTTTTTCTCTAGTCGGCCCTCGAAGTATTCGCTTAGTCGCTCTTCGATAACTTCCGGATCCATTTCCGTGGGACGCCTCGTGAACTCCGTGAGCACTTCCCACGCATTCCGCCCTTTGGCGTCGTAGAACTCAGCGTAAACTGGAAAGATGAGCTGCCGCATCTCGGCTTGCAGCACCAATGCCCGGCGGTAACCCTTGTCGGTGTTGACGTCCTCCCGACGCCACTGCGCAAGACGTATCAATATCGTGGCGCCGAGCACATCGGCCACCGCTTCGTGGAAGTCCAGCGCACTCTGCCGGTTGTCTGGATCCACTTCCCAGGCGCGTAGCGCTCCATTGACGCTGTTTTCAGCCACTTCGCCACTCGCGGCCACGAATCGCCGCACCGGTGGCATAACCACGTGTACACGTTCGATTCGCTCGGCGGCGCTGAGGTTTTGCTCCTGTTCCTCTTGTGGCGCCATCAGGGCGTCCACGTAAAAAAGGCAGACCCGCAGCCAAGTTCGGCGAAGGATAATCGCCGCCACGTCGCCCACGTCGCCCTTTTGTCCCTCGGTAATGGAATCGACAATCTTCCCGTGTAGGTAAGAATTGCTTGCGAAACGCTTGGTTTCCTTCACGAAGTTCTTCAATGGTCCGGAATACAGCTTCTCCACGGCCGTCCAATCAATTTTTTTGGCGATTAGATGCGATTCCATCTCGCCTATCTGGCCGACGGCCTCCGATAACTCTTTGATATCTATAGATTTTTTCAAGTTCAGATAGCTCAGCAAGGCGAAGATTAACGCCGCCCCCAATGAGATAATAATCAAGTATTTCAAGGACTTATTCATCTTTATCCCCGGCCTGCCACGCCGAGAAACCCGGCGTTTCGTGAGTAGCTCCCACGGCGTCGATAATGAGCGAATCGGTTTCAGGGTAATATTTCTGCAGCATGGCGGCGCCCTCTTCCGGACCTAGAACAAACACCGCCGTTGCCAGAGCGTCGGCGAGCGCGGCGGTGGACGCCACCAACGTAACGCTCCGGCAGCGCCGCGCCGGGCGTCCTGTTTTCGGGTCCAGGATGTGATGGTAGCGAATCCCATCGTGAATGACGAAGCGTTCGTAATCTCCCGACGTGGCGATGGCGAGCGAACCCGTCGCCTCCAACACCGTGAAATACGAACCACGCGGTCGGCGGGGATCCTGCACGCCGATACGCCAAGGCACGCCGTTCTTGCTGCCGGCTACCAGCATGTCACCGCCGATGTTGACGATAGCGTTTTGCACGCCGTTCTTTTTCAGTGCCTGCATGGCCATATCGGCCGCCCATCCCTTCGCGATGCCGCCAAGATTGACACGCGTGTCGGAATCTTCGATGAACGCGGAATGCGATGATTCATCGAGTTTTACGCGGCGGTAGTCGATGGATTTAATCGCTTCGCGCAATTCGGCGTCGGTCGGCACGCGGAAAGCTTCCGGATTCTTGAGGTCCCACAGTTTTCCGCCTCCGGCGAACGTAACGTCGAAGGCTCCTTGAGAATGAATCGAAATTTCGTGGGCCATTTTGAGCACCGCGAACAACTGGGGATTCAGTTTACGCGGCTCTTTGCCCGCGGCTGCGTTGAGTTGATACAGTTCCGAGGACGGCCATTCCGGATGAGCCCAACTCTGCACCTGTTCCATGGCGTCGAAGCCGGCTTTGAGGGCCTGTTGCGCAGATGATTTCGCGGTGCCGAAGATATTGATTTCCACCTGCGTGCCCATGAGAATGCGCCGCTCACTAACAGGGCTCGGAGAACGCGGCAGCGGCGCCGGCTCCGGCGAACAGGCCATCAACCACGCTAGCACGACCAGGCCGGCTAACACTCTATGGCGCACGCTTCGGTCCTTTCGGTAAGCAGGTAGCGCTTAGTAAACGGCGTGCCCGGGCAGGCGTCAAGGGTTTGCGTCCTATTTTTCAATAGGGCTATACTGTCGCAAACGTTCGCAAGGAGAACGACTGATGCAAAACAAGCTGATCCTGGTAGCGCTATTGGCGCTTTTGTTGGTTGTCTTTGCCTGCGGTGGTGGCGACAGCGGCACATTGAACGACAGCCTCGACGACCCGGACGCAGGTGCCGACGACGACAACGGCGGCTCCCCTTCCCCAGGTGACGATGACGACGACACCAGCGGCGACGACGACACCGGTGGAGACGACGACGACGACGACACGCCGTTCGAGGGCGATCTTACCGAACTGTTCATTAAGCCGGAATTCACCGCCGAGCCGGTGGGCTTTGAGATTGGTTACGGGGCCAACGGGAGAGACACGGCCGGTAACGACGTCAACAATGTACCGGTGGATTGGAGCATAGCGGACACCGCGATCGCTTCCATAAACACGGATGGTGTGGCCACGACATTAAGCAATGGCAAGACCTTGGTGCAAGCGAGTTGGTATAATGTGGGCAACGGCGAAACGATCACCGCCTCGGCGAATCTGTGGGTCACCGGCGACGTATTCGTGGTGGGGCAAGGCGGCCGAATCGCCCTACTGGACGTGGGCAACGACACGGAAACCGCCAATTATCTCGGCACGACGCTCGACGGCGAACTGCAGTCGATGACGATCATGTACGACAGCTACGGCGCGATTGTCTCGCTCGCCGAGCAAGGTTATGTCTCCCTGTTCGATTTGGACCCCGACGACGTCAAGGAAGTCTCGAACGTTACCTTGCTTCCGGCGCACATCGGCGTTGAGGCGATCGAGAACAACGACAACCTGTATATCGTCGAGAATACCAACCACGATCTCTCCATTTTCCGGCCGCTCGAAGACAACTGGGAGAATTCGTACATGGCCGGCATGATTTTGCTGAACGACCTGTCCTACCCCACGGACGTGGGAGTCAACGACGTCTTCCTTTTGGCCTTGGGTAGCAATACCGAACCCGGCAGTGGCGTCTACAACGAGGGCTACCTTTACTTTATCGACGGCTCGGGCAATACGATGAACGCGATCGTCGGACGGCGGTCGGTGGAATGGCCGAATCCTATCAAGGTCGCAGGCGCCCAGGATTATGCCATCGTCCTGAGTTCGGGAGACGACGCCGGCTCGGGTTCGCGACTTGATTTCTATGAGGTGGCGAATCACGAAGGCTTCGTGAACATGGATGGCAAGATGGCTACGTTGGCTGCCCTCTCCACCGGACAGGTTTGGATCGGTGACGGCGAAGCCCCGAACGTGTACGCCTACTCGATCGACGGCGGCGATTGGGTTGTCTCGCAGGACGATCCGATCGTCTTACCCGACGGTGATCGTGTGGTGGCGATGCAGCCCTGTTTCACACGCAACGAAATCTGGGTCGCGACCGACGACGGCACGGTATACGGTATTTCCGCCGTCGATCTGACCGTCGAATATACCTTCGACCTGACGGGCTTCAACATCGTCGATATCGAAATCTGGTAACCGAAAAAAATTCAGGCAATTCCGGCGCCGGTTTCGACCGGCGCTTTTTTTATGCTTCGCCTGTCGTGACCACGGCAATGATTCGGTCGACCGCCTTGGGCACCGAAAGATCGGCCGTGTCGATGAATAGCGTGCCTGCGTCATAGTGGAAAACGTTCAAGCCGGCGGAGACAATACGCTCTCCGATCTCCAGCAAGTCGATCTTCGCTGACGTCACACGCGGGGCCGCGACGACCAGGCGCGCCTGGCGGTCGAAGGCGGCAATCACCAGGTCGGCGTCGCGATGCCGGGCAATCGCTTCGATCATCAAGCGGTAGGTACTCAGTTCCGAAGGAGGAAGTCCACTGACCACAAGCCGCAGCCCGCCGGCTTCCACTTCATGCATGGGGCTCTCCGCCATGGCGCGAATGCGACGCCATATTTCTTCTCCAGCCTCAACGAGTGCGGGGTCGAAAGCCTCGAAACGTTCATCAATCAGTGGCGCAATCGCATGTCTGATATCGAAGGGACTTTCGCGCACCGCCAGAAACACGAGCAGCCATTGCCGCCAAGGATCGCCCGCGGCTTCGATACCCGCTTCGAGCGCGCGATATACGTGCCCGCCCCACTCAGGAGGCTCGGATAGCGAGTCCAGGAGAAGACGCGTGCTCGAACCGACGCGCGTGTCGTTGATGATTCGCACGCCGTGACGCTGCATTAGCGATACGTGATCGGCGTGGAGGTAATGATGGTCCAGCCAACGAACCTCGGTAAAATCCGGCCGATCGATAAGCTTCCGCAGGGCCTCCATGTCCTCGGCCATGAGTGGCAGACCGATGAAATGGAGCGCCTTGATGCCGGCATCCGGACCCAACGCCGGCGCTGATAGTGTGTGACCAACCGCGCCCTCGGCTGCGAAGAGAAAAGCCTTGAGCGGCGAAAGTTGGTGCGCCCAAATCGCCGCCCCGGCTATGCCGTCGAGCGAAGCGACCGCCACTAGCGCGTTGGCGTTTTGTTCGACGACGACCAGGTCATTCGGCACGGTTCATTTCCTTCTCAGACAAGGCGGCTGCCGCGCGCCGTGGCAGTTTTCCGAAACCACCGTTGGATAGAAACGCAATCTGATCGCCCGCGTGCGCACGTTCGAGCACAATGCGGAGGGCGTCGTCGTAATCGGCGGCATAGACCGCGTTGGTGCCTAACTCCTCGAGTTCCCTCACGAGGCGCGCCACGTCCAACACGTCCTCGGGCAGCCCCTTTTGCAGGGCCTGCACTTCAACGATGACTGCCAAGTCGGCGGCGGCGAAAGCCTTCGCATATTCTTCCTGGAAAAAGGCGCGACGCGACGTGTTGGTGCGCGGCTCGAAAACGGTAACCAGCCTGCGCCCGGGTCGCGCGGCGCGCAGGCTTTCCAGCGTGACACGAACGGCTGTTGGGTGGTGCGCGAAGTCATCGATGACGAGCACCCCCGCCGCTTCGCCGATCACCTGCTGTCGCCGCTTGATGCCGCGAAAGGTCGCCAAGCCGTCAGCGAAACCGGCGTCCGAGACGCCAAGCCGCCGCGCCAAAATGTAAACGCCCATAAGGTTGAGCAGGTTGTGTTTGCCGGAGAGAACGGATTCGAAGGGGCCGCGCTCTTCTCCGTCGACGCGCAAGACAAAACGCATGCCCGCGGGGGACACGGCGAGTATTTCGCCGCCGACACGGGCGTCGGGTGCGAAACCGAAGGAAACGACTTCGCAAGAGGCTTCCTTCACCAGGTCGCGTACGTTGGGGCAATCGATTCCTGCGGCGAGAACGCCGCCGGCGGGAAGCGCGGTGACCAATTGGCGAAATGCATCGCGGACAGCGTCGAGATCATCGTAGATATCCGCGTGGTCGAATTCGATATTCTCCAACACCGCGAGGTCCGGTCGGTAGCGCACAAACTTGGGGACTTTGTCGAACCAAGCCGTGTCGTATTCGTCGCCCTCGACGACGGCTAAAGAGCTCTGCCCGACGCGGTAGCTGGCGTCGGTATTCTCCATGACACCACCGACGAGGTAAGTCGGGTCAAAGCCGCCGTGTTCCAGTATCCACGCCAGGGCCGCGGTGGAGGTTGTCTTGCCGTGCGTGCCGCACAAGGCCGCCAGTGTTTTTCGGCGAAAGAAAAAGAGACGCAGCGCGTCGGTCATCGAAATGTAATCGATGCCCGCGGCGATCGCGGCATCCCCCTCCGCGTTTCCTTTGCTGATCGCATTGCCGATGACCACCAAGTCCGGACGCGGCTCCAGGTGACTCGGGTCGTACCCTTCAAGAATCTTTATCCCCAGCGCTTCGAGTTGTTCGCTCATCGGCGGATACGCGCCGACGTCGCTGCCGGTGACGTGATAGCCGAGCGCTTTGAGCATACCGGCAAGGCTGCCCATGCCGGCGCCGCAAACGGCGATCAAATGAATGTGGCGGATGGCTTCCGTGTCGAGTTTGCAGTCAGCCATCGAACAATTCCTTCCACACCGCATTGTGAACCGCGGGACGCAGGGTTCGGATCGCCAAGTTCTCGATGGAAGGATGCAGGCGGTTGGTCAGAAGCACAACTGTCAGTTCGGCCTTGGGGTCACACCAAGCGCTGACACCGGTGAAACCGAGATGTCCGAAAGTGTCGCGACTGAAATGGTCGCCGGCCGTCGAACCGACGGCAGACACGGTATCGAAACCAAGTCGATAATCCACGCCGGGCAGATGATCCGCATTGTTTAGAAACGCGGTCATGGCCGAGTTGGACAGCCAGTCACTTTCCCCTTGCAGCGCTAGACGGAATTCCTCGACCACCCGCGCAACGGCCGCCGCCGTGCCGAAAAGGCCCGCTTGCCCCAACGCTCCACCGGCGGCGTAGGTGTCGTAATCGTGAACGACGCCGCATACAACCCTGCCCCGCCACGGACAGTCCTGGGTCGCGGCAATCGAATCAACCGACCGCGGCGTGACCTGCAGAAACAGTAGGTCGGTAATTCGCAGCGGGCCGGCAACCTCCCGCTGAAAAAGGTCGTCAAGCGACGCGCCGGACAACCGCTCCAAAGCCCATCCGGCCAGCGCGAAACCGATGTCGCTGTAGACTTGCCGCGTGCCCGGCTCGTAGGCAGGGCGTTCTTCGGCTAGTTGGGACTTGGTCCACGTTTTTCCACCGGCCGTGGCGACCAACTCCGGCGGCATAAGGCGATGATAGGATCCAGACGGCCTGGCGCCGCTGGTGTGGTGCAAGAAACGGTAAAACGGTTGCCGGCCGAAATCTTCCGCGACGTCCGGCAGGAAGTCGTGCAGCGGTGCATCAAGGTCCAGATCGCCACGGTCGAACAAGCGCATGGCCACAGGCGTCGTCGCGAGAATTTTCGTGAGACTGGCTAGGTCGAACCACGTATCGAGCCGAACCGGATGGGGCGTGTCGTAGCGGGTCACACCGTGGGCTGATTCATGAACCAAGCGCCCTGCCCGCTCGACTCGCAGGACGGCGCCGGGGATATCTTTTTGCTCGACGGCACGTTCGAGAATGGCAGCCGGTTCGTTCACGAAACGCCGCCGGCGAGGAACTGCAGTCCCGGTGGCGCGGTGGTGAGACGCACCGGAACACCGAGCGGGATGATGCGGTTTCTCGACCCGTGGCCGATCGGAAAACCGACGGCGATCGGTACGCCGAGATCGCCCACACGATCCATGAGAATGGTGTCGAGAAGTACGTCATCCATGTTATCGCCGAGATCGCCCACTGCGAAGCCGGCGACGCCATCCAAATGCCCGCCCAAGCGAAGTGTCGTTAGCATGCGGTCAACTCGGTACGGCGCTTCGTGGATGTCTTCAAAAAAGAGAATCGCGCCACGCAGATTCGGCAGGCGACCGGCGGCGGCCATGTGGGTCAGCAGCGTCAGGTTGCCGCCCAGCAGGATTCCTTCCGCCGAACCGGAAAGCACGGTGTGGACGTCGGGTCCGCCCATCTCCGGCGGCGGCGCGGGATCGGTCAGCGTGCGAAAGTAAATGTCGGTTTCTTCTTCACTCAACCGGCCAAGCTGCGAACCGGCGATCATGGGACCGCTGAACGTAACAAGCTGAGTTTTCCGCCAACATTCCAGTTGCAGCGCCGTGATGTCGGAAAAGCCGACAAGCGGCTTCGGGAACTCCCGGAAGAGATCGATTTCCAGTCGATCGAAAAGCCGCAGCGAACCGTAGCCGCCGCGGGCGCAAAGCAGGGCTTTGATGCTTGGGTCGCGCAACGCTGTGTGCAGCACTTCGGCGCGCCACCAATCCGACCCGGCGAGGTACTCTTCGCGTTGGTCCAATCGCTCGGGAACGTGGACGTCGAATCCGCGGGCCGTCCATATGGCGATGCCGCGAGCGAGCATGGCGTTATCATAAGGACCGGCGGGAGCTACGACAGCGACGCGGTCGCCGGGTTGCAGGTGCGGCGGCCGCAGGACGGGGCCTTTATTTGGAGGTACGGAATTCACTCAATCGGACAAAGCCTCGCGGCGTTCGTTTATCATGTTGTCGATGGTCAGGATAAGCGCTTTCAGATCCGCCAGCCGATTATGCTTTTCGGCGTATCCGTCCAATTCATGGCGGATCAAAGCCAAGTCGTTCAGGTCGAAATCAGCCAGGTAGGAATCAATCTTCCCCGCTTTGAACGCCTCGATTACTTGATCCAAATCGAAAAAGCCCATTCGCTGTTCTCCTTGGGGGGTTCGCACGGTTATTCTGATACATCGCTATCCCCGGGCGCAAGTGGCGTGCCTTCGTTGAATAGCCGGTCGGCCAGGTAGCTCGATCGTACGAACGGCCCAGCCGCAACGTGTGAGAATCCCCGTTCTAGTGCCTTTTGGTGCCAAAGTGCAAAGTTTTCCGGCGTTACATAGCGCCGCACGGGTAAGCAATCCCGGCGCGGCTGCAAATACTGCCCAATCGTTATCGCTCGAACGCCGTGTTGCCGAAGATCGTCGAGCACCTGTTCGACTTCCTCGTCGCGTTCGCCCAATCCCAACATGACGCCGCTTTTCAATAACACGTCGGGACGTAATTCGCCAAAGGTTTTTAACACGAGAAGACTCTGCTGGTAGTCCGCCGCCGCCCGCGCCTCCGCATACAGACGGGGGGCGGTTTCCACGTTGTGATTGAACACGTCAAACGGAGCCTCCGCCAGCCGCTTCAAAGCGTCCACGGAACCCTGGAAATCCGGCGTGAGCAGTTCGATGGCGGCCTCAGGCAGTCGCTCCCGAACAGCCTTGGCGGTTACTACAAAATGGTCCGCGCCGCCATCAGGAAGGTCGTCACGGGTCACGCTGGTAATAACCACATGTTTAAGGCCCATTTCGGCGGCGGAAAGCGCGACCAAGCCAGGCTCTTCCGGGTTCAAGGGGGCGGGCGGGCCGGGTTCGATATTGCAGAAACCGCAATTGCGGGTGCAGTTCGGCCCCATAAGCAGGAAAGTGGCCGTCCCACGGACGAAACACTCGCCGATGTTCGGGCACCGGGCCTCCTCACATACGGTATGCAGATGCCGACTACGCAGGCGGTTGTGCAACGCCTGCACTTTCTCATGGTTTCGTATCGGCCTGCGCAGCCATGGCGGTAAACGCCCGCTCATCCGTATCTCCCTTCGCCGAGCAACGCGCCCCACCGTTCCATGACCACCATTTTCGTCCAGCGGTTCCGTGGGGTCGCTAAATGAGCGTCCTGGGTCAACGTACTCTCAGCCGCGTCGCGGGTCGACACCAGCAGGTCGACATTGGTCAGGGCCTCCTTCGCAAAGCGTAAGGGTGGCAGACCGCTTTGTCGATCGCCAAGCAGTTCCCCTGGACCACGCAGACGCATGTCCGTTTCCGCGATGGAGAAACCGTCGCGACAACGCTCAAGATAAGCGAGGCGTTCCTGAGCCGCCTCCGATAGACCGTCGGCGTGTATCAAGAAGCACCATCCCGGCCGACCGTCGCGGCCGATACGCCCGCGCATCTGATGCAATTGGCTAAGCCCGAACAACTCGGCGTCCTCGATCACCAACACCGCCGCGTTTGGTACATCGATGCCGACTTCGATCACCGAGGTGGCGACCACGGCGTCCAGACGACCCGCCGCGAACGCTTCCACGACCTGCTTGCGCGCGTCGGTTTGCATACGGCCGTGCAATACAGCCAGACGGAAACCGGCCAGCGCACCACCAGCGAGTTCATCGTACAGAGAGGCGACGTCGGCGCGGCCGGTCTCGTTTGCATCCAGACGGGGGCAGATGATGTAAGCCTGCCGTCCCTCGCGCAACCACGCCGCCACGCGCTCGTATACTTTTTGACGCTCGCGGCGATGGGTGAGCCGCGTTTCCACCCGCCCTTCCCCTCCGGGCTTGTCGCGCAGCAACGAAACATCGAGATCGCCGTAGAGAGTCAGCGCCAAGGAGCGCGGGATGGGTGTCGCCGTGAGCACCAACACGTCGGGATTGCTCCCTTTGGAAATCAGGGAAGCCCGTTGGTTGACGCCGAATTTATGTTGCTCGTCGATGACAACCAGTCCGAGTTGGTTGAATTGCAGGTCGCCGCTAAGCAGTGCGTGAGTGCCGACCACAACATCCTCGACACCAAGGGCAATGCGATCCGCCAAGCGCCGCCGTCCGGCCCCGGTTACCGAGCCGGTCGCCAAGGCCGTGCGTACTCCGAGCGGTTCAAGAAGCCCCGCGAAACGCGCGGCGTGCTGCTCAGCTAGAATCTCGGTGGGCACCAAGACGGCCGTTTGATAACCGTTGCGCGCCGCCACTCCCGCAGCCAGCATGGCGAGGGCTGTTTTCCCCGATGCAACGTCCCCGTGCACGAGACGATGCATGGGGTGCGCGGCACGTAAATCGTCGAGCACGTTCTGCCACACGTGCTCTTGCCCTTTGGTAAGCGAAAACGGTAGGCCCACCAGCAGTTCGGTGACCGTCTCGACCGTCGCTTGAAAAGCGATTCCCGCGGTGCCGCCTCGCTCGCGGCGGCGAAGGGCGAGCGCAAGCTGGAACGCAAAAACGTCCTCAAAAACGAGCGAACGAAGAGCGCGAGCGCCCGCGTCGATGGGGATTTCCGCGGTGTCATTCGGCGGGGCGTGAATCAAGCGCAAGGCTTCTCCCAGCGTCAGCAGGTCGTATTCGCCCCGCAGGTCCGCTGGTACCGCGCCGATCCAATCCGCGGCGCCTTCCTCCAGCGCAGCGGCGATGAGCTTGCGCCAGGTGCGTTGTCGAACCCCTTCGGTTTCACTGTAGATGGGAACAAGCTGCGACGACTTGCGGCTTTTTTCCACTGTCTCGCCATCGGGATTTTGGAGTTGCAGCGTGTCGCTGTATTCACCGACAGGACCGCTCAGCAGCACCTCGTCGCCATCTTCAAAACGGTGACCGGCAAATCCGAACCAGGTGACCGAGACGGTGCCGGTCGCGTCGCTGAGTTCGGCTACCGTGCGACGTTGACGTCCTCGGCCGCCGAAGCGATGAATGTGCTGCAGCGTGCCGCAGACGGTGGCGCAATCATCGGCTTCCAGATCGGCGATCGCTGTGGGGCGGCGCCGGTCGTCATAGCGCAGCGGTAGGCAATACAGCAGGTCGGCGACCGTCAGCACGTTCTTGCGCAGCAGATGTTCCGCGGTTTTCGGGCCGACACCGGGTAGATCGGTGATCGGCCGCAGATAGCGGCTGTGGTATGGCGTAAGTGTTTCGCCCATGTCCCGCAGTGATTACTTGCGGCGTCGCGGTCGCCTGGAGCGACGTTTCGCGCCGTCGCTTTTCCCGTCCGTCTTCTCGACGGGCTTCGCGCCCTCTGCCGGTTTGACGTCCGGACGCCGACCGCGTTTGCCGCGCCGTTTGGAACTCGCAGGCCGACCGTCGCTAAAGCTGAGAGTTTCCCGCCCGCTTTCGGCCTCCCCTTTTGCGCCGCGGTCGCCTCGCCGTGAATTGAGTGAACCGGACTCCTCACGCTTCAAGCGCTCGCGTTGCCGACGGCGTTCGTTCTCAATGCGGTTCACTTCGGGAACGATGTGCTTCATCGAGGGCGGCGGGTCCGGAAGTTCAATACGGTCCGGATTGAGAACCTTGTCGGCCACGACAAGCGTTTCGAGTTCCTCGATGATCTGTATAGCGTCTTCGACCGCCTGGCGCTGGTAGCTTGGTTCAAAAGTCTCGTATCGCGTGAACGCGTTGCGTAGGCTCACCAGCAGGACCTCGGTGGAAATCCGCAGGTCGTCCCGCTTGAGCACGCGTACAACTTGTTCGCGCACGGCCGCGCCAATTTCAGACAGGCTCTTGTCCTGTGCGTGAGATTCGAGCGCGCGGGTCATTTGGGCGCGCAAGCCGGAAATCATTTGTTTAACGTCATCCATTCATTTGCCTCCAGCCGCGACTAAGGTGCAATGCGCGAGCCAAGCGGTGCGCTCGTCGTCGCACGGGGCGCGATAAGGGTCGCTGAAACACCGGATTGTCGTGAGCGCGGTGAGCCGGAAAATATTGTGTCATCAGGCTCACGGGGATTCGCCCGCGAAAGCGACGTCGCAACCGACGCAAAAAGCGCGGCGTGTCGGAACGTCCGCCAGGCAGTACCAAATGCCGCACAAGAACGCCCCGTAGGGCCAACCCGTTTTCATCGACCTGCAACGGTCCGCTTAGTGTAGCCAAAAACTCCAGAGTCTGCCAGGAGGCGACGGCCAGTCGCGGCGTGCCGCATATTTCCCCGGCGAACCTGGAACTGAGAGTCTTTACGTCGGGTAACCATATCTGTACGACGTCGGCCAGCAACCTCAGCGTTTCGGTGTTTTCGAAGCCGTGGATGTTGGCCAATACGGGAACGCGCAAACCGCGGGCGCGTGCCAAATATACTGCGGCGGCAATTTGCGGCCAATAATGCGTGGGATTGACTAGGTTGATGTTGTGCACGCCGCGGCGCTGCAACTGCAACATCCGCTCGGCCAATCCGTCGGCGGACATTTTTCGCCCGACGCCTTGCTGGCTGATCGGCCAATTCTGGCAATAGAGACAACTTAGTGGACAATGCGTGAAAAACAACGTCCCTGAACCCAGCGTACCACTGATCGGCGGCTCTTCCCCGTTATGGATAGTTGCGGAGGCCAACTCGATCTCCGCTCCTGCGCCGCAACGACCGCGCTCCCCTTCGAGTCGCCGGGCGCCGCAACGGTGAGGACACAACACGCACGGCGACATACGTCGGTAGAGTTCGCGAATACCATGTAATGGATTCATACGAGATCGCCGGCTATTCAAATTCGTAAAAACGCGCGGCGTCGACGTGCTTGTAACGATCGGAGCGCAGCCGCCGAATGGCCAGTTCACGGATAAACGAGCGGCAACCCTCCTCGTCGGCAACATCGATTTTTTTTGCACGCTTGAGGATCGCTTTCGTTGCGCTTAGCGGATGAAAAATGTAGCCCTTGCTGAAGTGCCATTGCTCACTGAGCGGCAGCAGGCGCGCCTCGAACAATTGCCCTTTGGTGAAAGCGTGTGGAACATCGCTCTCCACAAAATATTTCGCCTTGGTCAACAGATCGATCAACTGCAAGCCCTTTTTCATGACCTTCTTTAAGCGGAATAGGCTGTGAACGTGTTTCAAAAACTCTTCGTACACCACGCGGCGTTCCTCGGGCAATTCGGGGCCGCGGTTTGTGACGAAGGTTTGCAGCGCCGTCTCTCCCACATCTTCCAGGCGGTGTTCAAAGAGGAACCAATCGAGAAAGCGTTCCAGGTGGGCTTCAAAGAAGTCGTCGTCTTCGTTGATCTGCCCCAGCACGGCGAAATAATCGATGCGCGAGGCCACTAATTCCGCGTGATAGTGGGCGTCGGCAAAGCGCTGCAACTCGTCGATGTATACGTCGATGGTCATACTTAACCTGTATAGGCCACTTTGCCGTCAACCAGCGTGTAGCGAATGACACCGGGTAATTCCCAGTCGATAAAGGGGCTGTTTTTCGATTTCGATTGAATCCGGTCGGTGCTGTAAACGAATGTCGACGACGGATCAAAGACACAGATATCGGCGGCCCGTCCGAGCGCGAGAGACCCCGCTTCGAGTCCCAACACGTCGGCGGGGCCGTTGGTGAGCAACCCGATCGCGCGATTCAAAGTCAGCTTCTTGCTTTGCACAAGCCGCAGCGTGAGGCCCAAGGCGGTCTCCAGGCCGATGATTCCGTTCGCGGCTTTGTCGAACTCGATTTGCTTCAGAAGAATGCCGTGGGGTGCGTGATCGGTCGCGATGGCGTCCACCGTGCCGTCGGCCAGGCCCTTGATCAACGCGGCCCGGTCTTCGCGCGAGCGAAGCGGCGGCGCCATCTTGCAGTTTGTGTTGTAGTTGCCCACGTCTTCATCGATCAGCGTGAAGTGGTGCGGAGCCACTTCGCAGGTTATTGGTATTTTCTTCCGTTTGCCCCACTTGATCAGTTCGAAACCGCCGCGGGTCGATAGGTGGCAAATGTGTACGTGGCAGCCGGTATACCGCGCCAGCAACATGCTGCGGGCAATGGCGATTTCCTCAGCGACGGAAGGATTGCCGGCCAAGCCTAGCTCCGAACTGGTGAAGCTTTCGTTCATCAAGCCGTTGCCGACCAAGTCGGCGTCCTCGGCGTGGTCCAATACGACCATTCCCAGTTGCCGTGATAGTTCGAAGACGCGCCGCATTATCTCGCTGTTTTGCACGGGAACGCCGTCGTTACTCAGCGCGACGACACCCGCCTCGCACAAACCGCCGAGATCGGCGATCTGTTCGCCTTGCAGGTCGATGGTGATCGCGCCGACCGGATACACTTTGCACACCGCGTGGGCGGCCTTGGCCAGAATGTATCCGGTTACCGTGCTGCAATCGTTAACTGGTTCGGTGTTGGCCATGCAGCAGATCGTCGTAAAACCACCGGCCACCGCGGCGCGGGAACCGGTTAGAATTGTCTCTTTACCTTCGAAACCCGGTTCGCGCAGATGCACGTGGAGGTCGACAAAGCCCGGCGCTACGACACAACCGGAAGCGTCGATGGTTTTCTTCGCCCTTCCCCCTTTGCCGGGTGCCACGATGTCGGCAACCTTGCCTTTTTCGATGACGACGTCAAAGAGACTGTCGAGACCCTGCGACGGGTCGATGACTCGTCCGCCGGTAACGATCGTTTTCAACTGCCACCTCCGGATACCAGGTAGAGCAGCGCCATTCGCACGGCAACGCCGTTGGTCACCTGGGAGAGAATGCGGCTGCGCGAAGAATCAGCGGTTTCGGAGTCGATTTCCACGCCACGATTCATGGGACCGGGGTGCATGACGATTGCGTCTTTGTTCGCCAATTCCAATCGTTTGGGATTGAGTCCGAAGAAACGCCCGTACTCGCGCATACTCGAGAACAATTGCCGACTTTGGCGCTCGAGTTGAATGCGCAGCATCATGATCACATCAACGCCCTTGACGGCGTCTTCGATGGTGGGCGCCACTTTCACGCCGAGCTTCTCGATACCCACCGGAATCATCGTGGCGGGTCCCGAAACGCGCACTTCAGCGCCCATGCGCACCAGACCGTAGATGTTCGAACGGGCCACGCGGCTGTGCGTGATGTCGCCGATAATCGCCACCTTCAAGCCGTTGAAGCCGCCCTTTTCGTCGCGAATCATGAGCATATCCAGCAACGCCTGGCTGGGGTGCTCGTGCGCACCGTCGCCCGCGTTGACCACGCTGGACTCCACCATGTTCGCCAACATGTGCGGGGCACCGGCACTACCGTGGCGCACGACGATGATTTCCGGATGCATGGCCTCGATGTTCAAGACGGTGTCGAGGAACGTTTCGCCCTTTCCCACCGAGCTTTCCGACGCGGCGAAGTTCACGACATCGGCCGACAGCCTTTTCGCCGCGATTTCGAAGCTCGTACGCGTACGGGTCGACTTTTCATAGAAGAGGTTAACGACCGTTCGCCCCTGCAACGTCGGGACCTTTTTGCGCTTGCGCGTCGCGATGTCGCGGAAGGCATCGGCCGTGTCGAGGATCAACTTGATTTCGTCAACCGTAAGATCCTTCAAGCCCAGAATGTCTTTGCGGTTGAGCTTCATGCCGGTCCCTCCTCCGGATCGACGAGCAAGACAACTTCCACGCCATCGTCGCGGTTCTTTTTCGGGCCGACCTTCACGTTGATTTTTTCCTCGCGGGCGGTGTCGACGATCTGCCCCCAATAATCGGGCTGAATCGGCAGTTCGCGATGCTCGCGGCGGTCGATCAAGACTGCGGCCCTAATCAACGCCGGCCGCCCGTATTCCATCAAGACGTTCATCGCGGCCCGCAACGTACGGCCGGTGAACAGGACGTCATCGATCAGTACGACGTAGGCGTCCTCGATGTCGAACTCGAGGTCCGTGGGGCCGAAGTGTGGGGCTTTTCCGTCCGCCAGGTCGTCGCGGTAGAGCGTGATGTCGACCAAACCGACCGGAATATCCCTTTCTTCCGAGCGTTTCAGAAACTCGCGAATACGATTCGCGGGATGGATGCCGCCGCTGCGAATGCCGATCAAAGCGAGCTTGTCCAGATCGGGGCAATGCTCGACGATTTGAGCGGCGATTCGTTTGAGCGCCAGATCAATTCGCTTTGCGTCCATCAGTTGTCGGCGGTGAACCAGTGACATAGGAGTCTTCCTGCACTGAATGTGATGTTGGAGCGGTTTTTTAATCGCGCCAAATGGTACCGCGCTCCAGATGGGGTGTCAACAAACGCTAGTGGGAATCCCTTCCGTTGCGTTGTAATACCTCATCCAATTCGCCGCTGCGCAGCAATTGCACGAAAGTATCGACGACCTCGCGCATAAATTGCTCCCCGCGGCCGGCCAGCATTGTTGAGATCGATTCTTCGATACTCATAGCGTTTTTATAGGCGCGATTGCTCGTCATGGCGTCGAAAGCATCGGCGACGGTCAAAACGCCGGTCAATAGATCCAGGTCACGATCCAGCAAACCGCGCGGATAGCCGCCGCCATCGGGCCGTTCGTGGTGGTTCCGGATGATCTCGATTTCCCGCCGCAAAAACGGCAGTGGTTCCAGAATCTTCGCGCCGACTTCCGGATGACGGCGCATGAGGGTCCACTCCTCTTCCGCCAAGTCTCCCGGCTTGTCGATGGCCGAAAGTTCGATGACGATTTTGCCGACATCGTGCAACGTGGCGGCGCGCCGAAGGATTTTCAGATCGACGCGCGAAAGTCCCAAGGTCTCGCCAATGGCCATCGCGTAGCTGGTGACGCGTTCCGAATGGCCTGCGGTTTCGGGGTGCTTTTGCTCGATCGCGCGGGTCAAGGAGGAGATAATGCCAATATAACTGTCCTCAGTCTCGCGGGCTTTCGAGAGCAATTCTTCGTTTTTCCGAATCAGCTCGCGAATTTTCTCCTCCAAGCGGGAGACAAGTTGCTGGCTGTACTTTTTCAGGTAGTGAAGCTGTTCGTCCGGCTCGATCGTCTCGCGTTTTCCGAACAAAAACTCCTCGATGGTCGCCACGAAAGTATCGGGGTCGATGGGCTTCTGCAGGTAACCGTCGCAACCGGCGGCGAGGCTTTTTTCGCGGTCGCCCTTCATGGCGTAGGCAGTCAGGGCGACGATCGGTACGTGGCGAAGGTTGTCGTGGCCCTTGATTTTCGTGGTGGCTTCGTAGCCGTCCATGCCGGGGAGGTTGATATCC
The DNA here is from genome assembly GCA_030765525.1 of Candidatus Lernaella stagnicola. Taxonomy (NCBI): domain Bacteria; phylum Candidatus Lernaellota; class Candidatus Lernaellaia; order Candidatus Lernaellales; family Candidatus Lernaellaceae; genus Candidatus Lernaella; species Candidatus Lernaella stagnicola. The sequence goes on along the minus strand of JAVCCK010000041.1, from coordinate 88,161 downwards.
ATGATGATCAGGTCGGGTTTGACCTGCGCTGCCATCTCGATGCCTTCCAGACCGTCATCAGCCTCGAAAACCTCGTACCCGCTTGCCTGCAGCAGTCGGCGAACCAGCAATTTGTTTTCGACGTTGTCTTCAATGTACAGGATTTTTTTTGCCATCTGTCAGTCGCCGTTGTTCTCGTTGTTTTGGGTCATCATTTCGCTTTTCTTCGGCAAGGCGATGTGAAACGTGGAACCGACGCCTTCAGTGCTGGTCACCCATATCCGGCCACCATGCATTTCCACGAAACGTTTGCAGATCGTCAAGCCCAGGCCGCTGCCGCCACGGATCCGGCTGGTCCCCGAATCAAGCTGCCGGAAACGCTCAAAAGCTTGATCGACTTTGTCGGCCGGAATGCCGACCCCGGTATCGGTGACAGCTACATAGATTTCGTCGCCGCCGGCTCGTGTCGTAACACTGACTTGCCCTTTTTCCGTAAATTTCACGGCATTGCTAACCAAGTTGATAAGCACTTGCCGCAGGCGCATGTGATCACCGTAAATGAATTTGATCGCCGGGTCGAGGTTGGTTTTCATGACGATCGGCTTTTCCTTGATGAGCCCCTCGCCCGTCGTGATGACGCTTTCGATCAGGTCCGCGACTAGGAATCTCTCCATGTTCAGTTCCATGCGGCCGGACTCGATTTTCGACAGGTCCAGAATATCGTTGATCAAACCGAGCAGATGGGTGCCCGAATTCAAGATCGCCGAAATGTCCGTCTCCTGCTTATCACTCAGCGGACCGTCGATGCCGCGCAAAATCAGCTTCGAGAAACCGATAATCGAATTTAGCGGCGTGCGTAATTCGTGACTCATATTGGCCAGGAAGTCGGATTTCAAACGATCGGATTCCCGGGCGCGGGAATACAAGGACATGAGTTTCTTGTTGGCTCGCTCCAACTCGGCCGTACGTTCGCTCACCTTCGCCTCGAGTCGGTCGATCAGCCGCAGTTTCTCGATCGCCATACCGCTGATGTGCGAAATGGCCTGCAATTTCTCGACGTCCTCGGGATCGATCGGTTGACGCTTGTAATAATGATCGCCCAGCATCAAGCCGATGATCCGCCCTGCCCCGCGAATGGGTACGATCACGTAGCCCTTGGATTTCCACGCTTCCTGCTGCGATTGCGGCACGAATATATTGTTCCACGGATTGTCCACGATAACCGGATTACCGGTCGCAAAAGCCTTGCCTTCCTCGCTGTGTCCATCCAAGGGAATCGGGTTGGCTTGGCAGGCCGCGAACACGGTTTGCGCCCAGGGACGATCGTGCGGGTCGATCACCGAGACGATGCCTAACTGCCCGTCCCGCGCCAGGTAGATCATGCTGCGGTCGAAGCCGAAATCGGAACAAATGCGGTCGGCCGTAAGGTGAATGAGATCGCGGTACGATTTGACGTCCTTGGTCGCTTCGGAAAGTGAAACGATGCCGTGCAGCAAATCAACCTGTTGCTGAAAGCGCAATTGCATGTCGCCAAGGTTGCGCTTCTGGTGGGAGACGATCGTGCGCGCCTTCTCAATACTCCGGCGGGCTAAAACCGCCTTGTCCGGCCCTCTCTTGAAGAAGGGCTTGCGGGATTTTTTCCACAGGAATCGATAACTGCAGCAAGGTAATTGGTCTTCCGGGGCTTTGGTCGGCGGACCCTGCTCGACGAGATCTTGGCGCGCCTCGTCGTACAGCACCTCATATTCGAAGGGTACGCGCTTGGCTTGCCCCCAAAGAGCTTCCAGCCAGGGCCCCAAACTGGGCGGCCCGGGTCGCTTGTTGGTCGTGTAAACATGGACGACGCACTCGTGGTCGTCGACGCGTTGAATCGTCAAGCGCCAGGTGCGGGCCAGTTGACTGATTTGACCCACCATGACCGACAGAATTTCGTAAGGATCGTCCACAAAGGGCCAGAGCAAATCCCCCATGCCGATCGATTCATCGTCGATGATCACGCGCGCCGCAGCATCCAGTTTGCGAATATGGCCCGCGACCAATAAGGCGTCGAGCAATTGCCGAAACGTGTTCTCGTCGATCCATTGGCGCTTTTCCAACGGAATCGGTTTGGCCCCCGAATCTCGCGCGCTCCACCGATCGAACGGAATGTCACTTTCTTTGAGCAAAGTGATGACCGGCGAGAATAGTGTTGCGGCAATTTCCGGCTTCACCGAGAATTCCTCCCGAAATGGGCCTTCTAACAGGCGGCGACATAGCATAACTCAAACTCGGCGTACGTCCAGAGGCGACCTAGGCCGGCCAAAGGGTTGCTCGACCAGCCGGCGAGCTGGGCCTCGACAACTTGACGTGTACGTTTTTGTCTTATACCGTCACGTCTCACCGTTCAAGAAACACGGGTTCTCAATACACATGTCAATATCAAGCGTGCATCTGGTTGCCCTCGTCACCACTGGACTGGGAGGCTGGGCCGCAAGTCGGTTGCGCCCTGTCCACTGGGCGACTGTGACTGCCGCCGCGTTTCTTGCCGTGTTTCTTCGAAATCCGCCAGAACTGCTTTTTTTCGCGGGCGTTGTGGCGGTCGGTTTGCTGTTTCGGCGTTTGCTCCCCCAAAAAGGGAGTAAGAGTTACGGATACTCAATCGGCGTGTTGGTTTTTGCCTTTTTCTGCCGTTTTGTTGCCGGGCAAATCGGCGTCGACGCTCTCGGCGATACCGACGCCGCCTGGCGAGCTGTTTTTCCCGCGCTATTCATCATTGCATGCGATGACGTCGGCATTTGGGACGAAATCGTTTCGCTGACCGGATTGACCACGCTTGCCCGCCTCACTCTTGTTTTGTGCTTCGGAAAGGATCTGCTTGGATGAAGCCGAACATCGTCGCCATCGTGAAACGGGAGAGGCGTTCAGTTCTGTTCGTGTTGTTATGTTCTGTAATATTGGTGACCTTGGAGTGCGGCCTGAAAATCGAGCAGCGTCCGCACTTTGCCGAGAAAATCGCCGCGGCGCGCCTGGCGCGTCAAGCATTCGATGTTATCAAAACGGCGCGTTGTAATCGCGGCTACGAAATCGATCCGGAATTAGACCCCGCGCGGTCCGGCTTGGTCGGCGACTATTTAACGCAGGTGACCAGCAATACCGGCCTGCTCGAGTCTAAACACACGTCCATTAATCCGAATTTTGCGGCATTGTTTTTCGATTTTCTCGTGGAAGCTGGTGTAACAAGCGGTGACACGGTTGGCGTCGCCTTTTCGGGTTCTTACCCCGCTTTGAACATCGCGGTCGTCATTGCCTGTGAGACACTCGGCGCCCGGCCCGTGATCACATCCTCAGCCTCGGCCTCGAATTGGGGGGCGAATGTCCCGGATTTCATGTGGTTGGATATGGAGCGGGTTTTAGTCGAGCAGGGAATCATCTCGCATCGGTCCATTGCTGCATCGCTTGGCGGTATCGAGGACGTCGGCTTCGGCATGTCGCCGGAAGGACGCCGCTTATTGCGCGAGGCGATCGAACGCAACGGCGTCCCGTTTCTCGACTCAGCCGATCGTCACGACGGGTCGCGTAAACGCGTCGAGCTTTACGAGTCACAGAGCGCCCCCGGATCCCTCGCCGCGTTCGTGAATGTCGGCGGCGGAGCCGCGGTTGTGGGAACATTACTTGGCAAGCGAACCTTCAAGGTCGGAGTAAACCAACATGCTCCGAATCGCGCGGAGCGGATAGACTCGGTTGTGTCGTACTTCGCAACGCGTGGCGTACCGATTATTCACTTGGTTTACGTTGATTTCTTGGCTGAGAAATTCGCCCTGCCCGTGGCCCCCACTGAGATGCCGGCAGTCGGCGAAGGGTCCTTGTTCTGGAAACGCGGATATTACACGACTCTTGCTATTGTGTATTTATTTGTTACAATGTTCTCCTCAATTTTACTTCTTCGACACAACAACACGTTTATAAAAAATAACGGCGAAAAACGGTTAATTCGTCGATAGGTCCGACACATTGCGGCCAATAGTGGAAAAAATGTCGCGCGGGGGGCAAGGTTATGAACGGAGACAAACCGGAAGTCGAACAGAAGTATTGGTTTGTAAGCCACACTGTTCTCGACAAGGTCGCCGCGTATGCTGTGATTCGCACGTTGGAACGCGCAGGGGCAAAGTGCTGGGTCACTCCGCGGGACTTTGACATCAACCGCGGACGATTTGCAAAACAAATTGAAGAGGCGATCATTAGTGATCGTTGCCTGGGCGTCATATCGGTGTATTCCGAGAACGCGGAAAGAAGCGAATGGGTACCTCAGGAAAACGAAATGGCGCGCCAGCACAACAAGCCTGTCATTCCGTTTTCCCTGTCCCCACCCGAAAAAGTCGGGCTGGAATGGCGAGTATTTTTCGCCGGGGCCAACATCGATTACCTTGACGACGAAGTTACGAAACTGAACCAATTTCTTGAATCGCGCGGTTTCTATGACATGGTTTCAGAAAGCATGCATTGGATTGAAAAGACAATTCCGTGGGAACAGTGGAACGCCCTCGTAACTGAAGCGGAACGGATTCTCAGTGAGTCTCTTCAGCGAATCGCCAAATTGGCCGGTTTCGAGCCGCTCCCACCGCCCCCGCCGCTGCCGTGGACGGTTCGCAGTAAACGCTGGCTCGGATGCCATGGAACGAAGGCGGGCGCTTTGTGCATCATTGCGGGGATTTTGCTCGTCCTGTTGTTTTTGGCTGCGGCGGTGGTCTTTGGCCCGGAAATTTCCATGGCGGGTGCCGGCGTTCACATTGAGATAAACAAGCACTACGCCGTCACGGATTGCGGCTCGATATTGGACCAGGAAACCGGCATGGAATGGACGCCTGATCTAGGGGGAGACAAGCTCTACATGCCTCTTATCAAATACACAGAGGCCGTCGAGAAGCTTCAAGACAAAGGACAATTGGAGGATGAGGCCGCATATAACTCTCAAGTTACCGACGGCTTGCTGAGAAAGCGGGAGTTAGAGGTCATCACTCAATCCACCGCCAAATCCGTCGTAACACAACTGGACTTTTGTGAAAATAGCGATTGGCGATTGCCAACGGTAGCGGAAGCTGGTTCGCTCTTCGAAAAGAAACGTCGGACATCTTGCGTTGGCTTACACTGTGGACCACGATCCTTGCGTTTCGGCGGTTACCGCGTCGATCCGGCCTTTCGCATGGGCGGTTGCTGCGCATGGACATCCGAATTCGAGATCGTGGATTCGACGGCAGAACCACTATCTTTTTCGTTCGGGAGAGATGGGCGTGTGACCACACCCAATAATCCGGGAAGCTTCACGGACCGTCGCGTACTCGCGGTTCGTGTTTATGACGTCAAGAAGTACGAGAAGTGGAACCAGCGAAACTAGTTTCCTTTCCCGCCGACGTGCATTCATTCCTCGTTTTGCAGCCTCTTTTGTCGGACGACATCGTAACCCAACCGCGCCATAAGATTGGGGATGGCTAATACGGCATTGCGGTCGTATTGCTTCATCCTTTCGGGCAAGTCATCGTAGTCAACCAAATACGGTGTGGTTTTCTTCTCCAAGTCGCGCGCCCCCGGCTTCCATCCGGCCTGCCGTTTCTCATTTTCCCAGCGTTCGTGTTCCATGCGGGATAATTTTTCCGTTTCCGAAGGCGTGAATTCGAACAACGGCTTTTTCCAATCGATGCGTGGAGCAATATCGCATTGGATAATCCGAAGTTTCTCGCCGATATGAGTCGCTTGATGACGGTTGGAATTCTTAAACTCTTCGGACAAGAAATCCCAATTGACCAGGGCGGGATGGCCGACGCCCCCGCTTGTCTCTTCCAACTTTTCCTCGACCCAGTTCTCGTGAATGGCTCGCGCTAAAAACTCATTTACGCCATTATCCAAAAGCAAGCGCGGATGACACGCGCCCTCGTAAATGCCGAAGGAATAGAGATTACTTAGGCGCTCGTCCGCGTCGCCACCCTTCGCGATCTCCGTGAGCCCGGTGCCAAAGCGCATGCACATTACGACCGGACCTTGCTGATTCGAAATCCGGTGGGCCAACTCCAACGATATCGCGAGGTTCTCGTCTATGTTCTCGATACACGAATACACGGCCGACGCGTCTTGAAGCGAGTCAGCCCGGTCAAGGATTGAAAGCGTATCATTTATTTGGCTGTGTGGATCCACGTCGATCGGTTGGAAGTCGATGATGCTTTCGAGGTTCACTTGTCGTTTCTTCAAACGTTCCAAAAACGCCGTCGCTCGTACGGCAACGACCGTGATTCGCAAACGCGGCCATTTGGCCGGCCGCAAACGTTCCAGCCTCTTCTGCTGGTTCCACCAGTATCGCTCGAGATGTTCGAAAAGCGTCTGACCGAACTTACCCAAACCAAGCAGAACAACGTGACCACCCACCCCTGTTTGCAGGCTAACTCCTGGAACGGGCGGATGAGTGTCGAGAAGTTCCTGGGCTGCGACGCTGTATACATCGAAGAACTCGAAGCGCAAACGGTCGGGACGCCCGAGTTCTATTTCTCTCATCTTCAACAGGTGGGAAAGATTTGGATCGTCGATATGTACGAAACAAACCAGTTCTCGCGTCAACTTGGACGCGTAATTTTCACGGATTTCGAGGGCAATCCCCGCGTTCTGCTGATTGTTGCCGGCAACAATGACAACGGCGTTGGCGCGGCGAATGTTGGCTCGCTTGAGGATTTCGGGGTCGCGTGCGTCACCGTAAACGATAACGGCGCCATACTCCCGAGTCGCCGCCAGACCAGGCTTGGTCTCATCCGCTTCGATTGCGACGACCTGCAGCCCCTCCTTCAGCAGTTCGCGGACGAGCGCCGTTCCCAACTCGCCCAGACCGATGACCACCATATGCTTGGCAAAAAACCGGGCGCGCAACAGCGAAACCTGCCTCGAAAGCACGATGGTTATCGCTTTGACAACCGTCAATGCCGAGACAAACGGCGCCGCGAAGCGCGCGATCTCCAGACAGAGTGGAAGGGACCCTTGGCCGGCCTCGAATTCCAATACAAAAAGCTGCAGAGTCCGGTAAATGATTTCCGGCCCCGAGAGCTTCGCGCCGATTTCGCTGAAGCCGACAATTCCCGCCACGACGGTGCCGACAAACAGCGTGCCGATAAACGGCCATTGAAAACTCGCGAGAAAACGAAAAACGCGGAATCGCCAAGCGCGAACCGGTCTATATTGTTCCAAACCCATGAATGCTCCCGCCAAGGTGAGGTATTGCGATGGCGTTATGATAACATAAAACCGTTGGTTCGGCAGTCATGCCCGCGACGAAATATACGGACCATAAAATGAAGAACGGGCGTTGGTGCTGACGCTTGACGGTCAACAATCACGCCGATACATTAGGCGAATTCTTTGTCGTTCACACAAGGAGTTGCTGTGAATCAACGCGAAATGACCAAGGATTTATTCTCGTGGAGAAACGTCAAGCAGGAGATTCTAACCAATCTTCCGGCGTGGTTCTTCTTGATTCAAGCCGCCAGCGTTCACAACATCTTCATGGCCAATGTTCCGCAAGCCTGGTTCCAGCAAGTTGGCGTGGAGCGCTCTTGGTTTGCCCTGCTGATCCTGCCGATTTCCATTTGGTTTTATGCGTTCTATCGCGTTCGCTTGCGGGATTCGCGCCTCGATTTCGACAAGAAGCTGATCCACCGCCTGGTGATCTTCATCGCCTTTGTCATCCCCTTCGTCAACTGGGCGCTTTACGCTGTGTTCCCCGGTCTGCGCTTTGAGCTGTCGGCGCGAGTCTTCCACGTAATTTTCGAGTATTCGAATTTGGCGTGGGCCGCGATTTTCGTCGCCTGGATATTCTATTACCGGGGCTTCGCGCGCTTGGTAACCTTCTTCGGCGTCGCTTTTCTCTACGGCCTCGCGCTGGAGAACACCGGCATTTACTTGCAGTTCTTTTTCGAGCCCGGCTATGATTTCTATCTGCTGCGTCTACCGGCACCGATGGCCACCATGCTCGGCTGGTGCATCGTCATTTCCTGCTGCGTTTGGGTCGTGGATTTCTTCCGTCAATCTTCGCCGCGGTTGAAAAAATCGGCGGCGCTAACCGCCTTGGCGACGACGGTGCTGGCGATCTCCGCCGATGTCCAGTTGGACCCGCTGGCCAGCTTCCCCGACATGTGGTGGCGGTGGAACGAACTGCTGCCGTCCTTCTGGTACGGCGTGCCCTTCTGCAACTACGCTGCCTGGTTCGGCGCATTTTTCGCTTTTTCCTTCGTGTACTACCGCATCTTCGACCGCGAGGACATGACGATCTGGCAGAAGAACGCGCGGCTCCTCCTGTACGTACCGTCCATCGCGATTTTCGCGGGTTTGACCTGGCTTGGAATCATGATCGTGTGGGAAACCATCGTGCCGCAAAGCACGGGGTGTTACCCGACGGTGCAGATTCTTTGGAATACGATGGCGAGCCTGTGGCCTTACTGATTCAGAGGGCTCGTACGTTCACGCGCAACGGTTTGTCGATGATGTTGAGAAACTCGGAGATCGTTTTCGCGTCGGTCCCAGGCACGCTGTAAAGAATCGACTTCAAGTACATTTTGTCTTTCTTCAATTGGCCGAGGTTATCCAGCGTGTAGCCGATATCGCCGCACTCACCGAGTTCGTCCTCCGGGCCATCGGCGACGCCGGCATTGTCGTTATAGTACAGATTCGGTCTGACCGGTGTGGCCCGCGTGTCGTACAGAAGGCGGTTCATCCACCCACCCTGCCCGCCGGGATCGGTTACCAGCGACCAAGTATACGGCCCCGTATCGAGGCTCTTCTCCGCGGCGTCCATCACACCATCGATGGATACGCCGTTTGGATTGTTGCTGTTGTAGAACCTACGGCCGCTGACGTTGCACATCCCGTCGGTGCTGATGCGAAACTTCGGATTCTTCACGATCAAATCCGAGCGGAAGGGCAGCTCGATGATCGTCGGGAATTCAAACGCGTTGATGTAATACACGTTGTCGGTGAACGCCTTGGGTGACTTCAATTTCCACAATGTCACGCGGTTGACTGTGCGTCGCACGATGCGAACCGGGCCGTCGATCCAGCCCAGGGTTTCGCTCAGGAAATTTTCCTCGTTGCGGTCCAAGTCAACGCCGAATACGGAGCCCGTGAAACGGATTTTCAACCGATCAACCAGGTCGCGGTTCCCGCCACCGCCGGCCGGCTTGCGGATCAGGTCGCCGATAGAAAGCCGCGCCTTTGGGTGAAAAGCCATGCGGAACCAAAGGGTGTCGATCACGACGTTCGCGTTGTTGTAGGTCACATAGTCGATCGCGGAAAGCGGCGGGGGATTCTGCGCGTAGCTCGCCAGATAAACCCAGCCCTTTCCTCCGTCAATCGGATCGGTGATTTCCAATTCCACAGCGGCCGTGAATCCGGCCGGCAATTGGTCGCGTCCGATTCGATCGCCGGCGTCCATCGCCATAAAAACGAGTTCGTCGTTGGCGTCGATCATGCCGTCGTCGGCGCTTATTTGCGGCCCGCTCGGCAGCGCATATTGCCCGTCGGGACGCTTTTCGTCGATTTGAAACGGAATGGCCGATACCGTGCCGTTTTTCATCGCAAACGCCCGCGTGGCCGCGATCGGCCATCCGGTCAGCCCGGCCAGTGGCGCGCCCTCGAGGATCAGCGGATCCTGGGTACGGGTTAGGCTTTTACCCGCGTTAGGGCCGGCCGAAACGGAGACGGCGACCAATAAAACAGCTAGGACGATCAGGAACGTGATGCGGTTACGCACGAGTCATCTCCCGTTGAACAATTCGCGGTACGATAGCAAAGGTGAATCGAATCGTAAATGAACACGCCGCATTGACGAGCGTCGCTGCTCGGCGGTATCTTTCCGGCCCGAGCGTCGAGACCGCCTCCGATGGGAAACGAGGGCCGGGCGTGACGTTGTTGTCGACGGTCGCTTCGTTCTGTATTCTCGATTTGTCAGGTGTACCGGTACATAAATATGCAACGAACGACCAGACATTTTGTATTAGTCGGCCTATCCGGAAAAATGCGGCAGAGCATCCGCGACGCGCTCGGCATTCGCCTCCACCGCTTCCACAAGACCGAAAACGAAACCGACGCCATGGAACTGGTCCGACAACTCGAACCGTCGTTGGTGATTACGGCGCCGCAATTCGCCCGCGGTGACGGTTACGAACTGTGCCGGTCCATAAAAGGCGAGGAAAAGCTGCGCCACGTCGGGGTCATCCTATTTGTCAACAAGGACGAAGACTACGACACCGGCCGCGGCGTCATGGCCGGCGTGGACCAATACTTCTCCGCAACAAAATCCGCAGAACGGATTTCAGAATTGGCTTATGAAGTGATCGATCGCATGGAATCACAGGTTCCTCTGATTGATCGCCCTTCGGCATCACTTAGCGAAGTGGAGTCCACGCGTCGATCGACTCCGCCACCCCAAAAAACGGCCGACCGGGCAAAGAGCGCGAACGACGAGCGCATTTACCACGGCTTTCGGCGTGAGGGCTCGACGCCCAAGGATGCTTCCGCCAAGGATCCATTTCGTGATTACTTCGTCGACGAAGCGCACGACTCCGAAGAAGGAAAAGATGAAGATATCGACGGCCCCGACATGGCGACGTGGTCGCGGCAGTTTGAAGACCTCAGCGCCACGACCAGCGAGGAAGTCACACGGCACATCGAGCAGTGGTTGGAAATGCATTACGGCGAACGCGTCGATGAAGAAATGCGGCAAGAAGTGCGCCGCACGTTGCAGCCTCTCGTGCAGACGATCGTCCGCAACAAACTCAATCGCCTGATGGAGGATTGAATGACCGTCGAGCAATCGCGCCTCCACGCCCTAATCGTCCTTGCGTTGGCCGAGGACATCGGCTCCGGCGACGTCACGGCGAACGCGACGATCTCCGACGCCAGTGAGGGCCGAGCGGAAATCCGCGCCAAGCAGAATCTCGTTCTGGCAGGCATGGAAACATTGCAGCCGGTTTGGCAAGCCGTCGATCCCGAGGTGCAACTCAACGTCCGGGCGGCCAACGGCGACCGCCTTACCCCCGGCAGCATCGTCGCAGTGCTCGACGGGCGAGTGCGGGCATTGCTCGCCGGTGAGCGCACATGCTTGAATTTTCTCTGCCACCTTAGCGGCGTGGCCACCAACACGGCACGTTACGTTGAGGCCGCAAGCGGAACCCACGTGCAAATCCTGGACACGCGCAAAACGACGCCTGCGTGGCGGTCCTTGGAAAAGGCGGCGGTTCGTGCCGGCGGCGGCGTCAACCATCGCATGGGCTTGTACGATCAGATCCTCATCAAGGACAACCACGTCGATGCGGCCGGCGGCATCGGGGCGGCCATCGACCGCGTGAAACGGCTCGCGCCCGGCTTGCGGATCGAAGTGGAAGTGCGCAACGAGGATGAATTGGCCGCGGCCCTGCTCCATGGCGCCGATATCATTTTGTTGGACAACATGTCGCTCGAGCAGATTCGGCGAGCCGTTGAAGTAACCGCCGGGCGGGCGCAACTCGAAGTTTCGGGCGGCGTGACGCTTGAACATATTGCCGAACTGGCCGCTACCGGCGTGGATCGCATCAGTTGTGGAGCGTTGACTCACAGCGCGCCCGCCGCCGATCTGCATATGAAGTTGGTTACTGCGTGAACGCCCTGCCCGCCGACTTCCGGCCCGAAGCGATTCAATCCAAGCTTGCAACGCGACGTCTCGGGCAGCCGGCGGTTACCGTCGTGGCGACGACCGGCAGCACCAATGGAGATCTGCTGGCCGAGGCGCGCCGGGGCGCACAACACGGACGCGTGCTGGTCACCGACCACCAGACAGCCGGACGCGGTCGCCTGGATCGCGGCTGGGACAGTGAATCCGGCGCAGACTTGCTCTTTTCCGTCCTGCTCAAACCGCCGACGCCGCGCGAACGCTTCCCTGAGATATCACTGGTAGCCGGTGTTGCCGCGCACGCCGCAATTGCCCGCCAGGTCGGCGAAAAGGCGACCTTGAAATGGCCGAATGACGTGTTGATCGGGCGCGATAAAGTGTGCGGTATCTTGTGTCAACAAGAAGGCGATACGGTCGTTGTGGGGTTGGGAGTCAACGTCAATTCCCAAGCACGCGCGCGTTCGGCGCGCAGCGATTACGAAGCGGTCAGCCTGCGCGACGTGACGGGCAGTATCGTCCCGCGCGGCGTTCTACTTGCTGAGATTCTAAATTTCCTGGAAAACGAATACGATCGATGGCTCGTCGATCCCCCGGCGGTGTTTCGCGATTGGGAACAGCGAGCCGGGCTACCTGGCCGACGTGTCAAATTGCAGGAGCCCGGCGGCGAGGTCGAAGCCGAGGCGCTCGGAATTGACGAATGCGGCCGTTTGCTTGTATCAGTAGCCGGCCGGCGCCGACTGGTTGTCAGCGGCGACGTTTTTTTGGTGGAGGATTGACGATGCTCTTCGCGATCGATATCGGCAACACGAACATCGTACTGGGTATTTTCGCAGACGATAGTCTCGCGGCCACGTGGCGCGTCGAAACGAAGAAACAGAAAACCGCGGATGAATACGCCATACTTATTCGGAATTTGCTCGCCGCCGACGACTTTGCGCCCGAGCATATTCACGGTGCGATCATTTCCTGCGTTGTGCCGCCGCTGCAATCGGTTTTCGAAAACGTGATCCACAAGCTTTTCGACTGCCGTCCAGTGGTCGTCGGCCCCGGCATCAAAACCGGTATGCCGATTTTGTACGACAATCCCAAAGAGGTCGGCGCGGACCGCATCGTCAACGCCGTCGCGGCTTTTGATAAGGTCGGCGATTCTCTGGTCTGTATCGATTTCGGAACCGCGACCACCTTCGACGTCGTCAGCGAAAAAGGCGAGTACCTCGGCGGCATCATCACGCCCGGAATTACGATCAGCCTGGACGCCCTCTTCTTTCGAGCCAGCAAATTGCCGCGCATCGATCTATCCCCGCCGCGCCACGTGATCGGCAAGAATACGATCGAATCCATTCAAAGCGGCGTACTCTACGGCTACATCGGTTTGGTCGACGGTATCGTGCAACGGATCTGGCACGAATTGGACCGGAAAGTCTACACCATGGCGACCGGCGGGCTGGCTGAATTGATCGCGCCGCAATCCAAAACGATCAAGGAAGTGGATCAAGATATTACGCTGCGGGGCTTGCTCCTTCTCTACCACCTAAACCGCGGTTAGGCCTTGATTTTTCAGGCCAACTAGTCTACTTTTCGATGCTCGTTATTTTGGAGCGCAACAGACGCGAATAAATCCTTAAAGTATCGCGGGGTTACGCTTACATAAGACAGAGATGAGGAGTTGCATATCCCATGAAGGTTTACGAATCCGCCAAGGTCCGCAACGTCGGTTTTTTTGGACATGGAGGCAGTGGCAAAACGAGTCTGGCTGAGGCCTTCTTGTTCAACGCCAAAGCCACTACTCGCCTCGGCCGCGTCGAAGACGGCAACACCGTCACGGACTGGGAGCCGGAGGAAATCTCCAAAACCCATTCCATCGGAACCGGTATCGCCTCGGCCGAATGGCACCGCACGCGCATCAACATTTTAGATACGCCGGGTGGCGCAAATTTCGCCGCCGATAGCCGTTTTGCCATGGTCGCCGCCGATTTGGCGTTGATCACCGTCTGTGCGGCCGGCGGCGTCGAAGTGCAAACCGAAAAGTTCTGGGACTACGCGACGGATATGGGCCTTCCGCGCTTTATTTTCATCAACAAGATGGACCGGGAGCGCGCCGATTACTTCAAGGTCCTGCAGGAAATTCAAACGACCTTCAAAGTCACCCTCACGCCGCTGCAAATCCCCATCGGCAAGGAAACCTCATTTACCGGCGTCGTGGACTTGCTGACTGGAAAGGCGTTCTCATTCGCCAACGGTAAAGCCTCCCCGATCGATGTCCCGGCCGACATGGCCGCCCAGGTCGAGGAATATCGCACGAAGGCCATTGAGGCGATCGCCGAAAACGACGAAGACCTGATGATGGCCTACCTCGAAGGCGAAGAGCTTGCGCCCGAAGCGGTCCTTGCCGCCCTGAAAGAAGGCATCAAAAGCGGCGAGATCGTCCCGGTCATGTGCGGCAGCGCTACGAAAAACATCGGTGTCCAACCTTTGATGGACCTGATCGCCGAATCGGGCCCGAGTCCGCTGGACCGGCACCCCACTTTTGGCGTCAAGCCGGGCACCGAAGAGGAAGTGGAGCGCAAATCCGAAGAGGGCGAGCCCTTCTCGGCCATCGTGTTCAAAACCATTATCGACCGCCATGCCGGTCGCTTGAGTGTGATGCGGATCATCTCCGGCAAGGCAACGCCGGACTCCACCGCGTTCAATCCGAATCAAGATACCAAGGAGCGCTGGGGCCAACTGCTGAAGCTTTTCGGTAAGGAAAAAGAAGCCATCGACGAAGGCGTCGTGGGCGATATCATCGCCGTGGCGAAATTGAAAGACACGCTTACCGCCGACACCCTGTGTGACGACAGGGCGCCGGTTCAGTATTCGTTGATCAAAGTGCCATCGCCGTCCATCAGCTTCTCGATTCAGCCCAAGAGTCAAGGCGACGAAGAGAAGATTACCGCCGGCCTGCAGCGCCTTTGCGAGGAAGATCCGACCGTTGGTTTGCGTTTTGACGAGCAAACCAAGGAGTTCATCATCGAGGGCGTCGGCCAGGGACACCTGGAAATCACGGTCGAGAAGCTGCGGCGTAAATTCGGTGTGGAAGTGACGATATCGACGCCGAAAGTGCCGTATAAGGAAACGATCCGCGCCGAAGCACGCGCCCGTTACCGCCACAAGAAACAGACCGGCGGTCGCGGCCAGTTCGGTGAATGCGAACTGGTGCTGAGCCCCAAACCGCGCGGCGAAGGTTATGAATTCGTCGACAAGATCGTCGGCGGCGTCATCCCGCGCCAGTACATCCCGGCGGTCGATAAAGGCGTACAAGATCGCCTGGGGCGCGGTGTGTTGGCCGGCCACGAAATCGTCGATGTCGAAGTTCGATGCGTCGACGGCAAGTTCCACCCGGTAGATAGTTCGGAAGCCGCGTTCAAAATGGCCGGCAGCATGTGCACGAAAAAAGCGGTCGAACAGGCCAAGCCCTGCCTGCTGGAACCGATTATGAACCTGGAAATCACCGTCCCGAGTGAGAATACCGGCGACGTCATGGGCGACCTCTCCAGCCGCCGGGGGCGGCCGGCCGGGATCGATACCAAGGGGAAGAACTCGGTTATCAAAGCCCAGGTACCGTTGGCCGAAGTGCTGCGCTACGAGCCCGACCTCCGCTCAATGACCAGCGGCCAAGGCGCTTTTACGATGGAGTTCTCGCACTACGAAGAGATTCCGAGTGATCTCGCGCAGAAAATTATCGACGCGGCCAAGGGAGATGAGGAAGAAGAAGAGTAGAAAAGATTAGCCTAACGCGATCAAAGCCGGTGCGGGTCGATTGATCCTGCACCGGCTTTTCATTATGATACCGTAAAAGTTGTATCTTCAAAGGGGTTTCCATGCGTCCGTTTGAGCCAATGAGTTGGGACGAGCTGCCTAACTCCGTCAAAGATGCGTTCCCGCAAGACGCCCCCATGTCGACCAAAATGATGGCCGCGCGCGCCTTGCTTCCCATGGGTACCAGTGATCTGGCCATATTGCTTTATCATTTAGCGGCTGATTCGGATCGCCGAATCCGCGCGACGGCGCGCCGCAGTCTCACGTCGTTGCCGCGTGAGCTCTTGTTGCCGCTGCTGGCCGATCAAATTTCGCCGAAAATCCTCCACTGGTTCGCCAACCGCGACCTGCCCGACGCACACTTGTTCGAAGTGCTCGTCCTCAATCGAAACGCGGTAGATGAAACGATTGAGTTGTTGGCGCGTACTCGCAACGAGGAGTCGGTGCTCAACATCATCGCCAACAACCAGGAGCGTTTGCTGCGCGACGACGCCATTGTTCGTGCGCTGTTGGATAACGACGCTTTGCCCCTGGCCACTGCGGAACGCGTCAGGAACTTCGTCGAGATGGCCACCGGCCGACCCATCGAAGAAATCCTGCGCGGCCCCGAGCCGGAGCCGGAAGAGCCGCTTGATGAGCCGGTCGAGAAGGAAGACTTCGACGCGGAAACGGACGCCGCTTTTGACATGGAAGAGTCCGCCGAAGCCGTCGAGACGGAATTGCCCACCGAGGCGGAGTTGGAAGAATCGATCGATTTGGATGCCCCCCTCGGCATCGAGGTGGATCCGGACCTTTTTGCAGAGTTGGAACAAAGCGTCGATCTTGATGATCTCGAAACCGAAGTTTTCGAGCCCGAGGAGGAGTTCACGGTCGAATTTCTGCTCGACCCCGGGCGCGACCTTAGCTCCCAGGAACGACGTTCCATGGTGTTTCGAATTCGCCAACTCCGCGAAGTCGACAAAATGCGCCTTGCGATGAAGGGCAACATTGAGGCGCGGCAAATTTTGATAAAAAGCCCGAACAAAATGGTCCAGGAAGCGGTGTTGAGAAATCCGCGCCTCACAATCGAAGAGGTGATTAAGTTAACGAAAGACAAAACGGCGCGGGAGGAAATCATTCGCATGATCACGGGCAACCGCGACTGGACCAAGAATTACCAGGTCGTACACGGCCTGTGTTTGAATCCCAAAACGCCCCTCCCCACAGCCATAAAATTTCTACTGCGTTTGAATATTCGCGATTTGCATAGCTTGGCAAAAAGCAAGCAAGTGCCGGGAATGGTCTCGGTACAAGCCAAAAAAGTGGCAGCGGAAAAACTCAGACACCGGTAAACCATGGACGATCGACAGATACGCGAAATCCTAGCGCCGGAAACCCCGAAAGCGGATCCGGAACTACTGGCGCGTGAGGAAGCGTTGTGGGAAGCCCTAACCGCCGACCTCGGAAACGAGGACCTGCACAAGCAATACGTCGGCTTCGTTCTTAAAAACAACTTGTTGACCACCGGCAGTCGACGCTACGGCGGCGTCATCGACGACAAAGATGAGTACTCCGTCGACGAACGACGCCTGGCACGAACTTACCAGCAAAACTTAGTGAGAATTCTGTTCTTCGACCCGCGAGAGCATGATCAAACCTCGAAACTCACGCGACTCGAACTGCTGTTCCTTTTCGTAACAACAATGCTGACGATGGCCGGCCTTTTTGCGCTGTTCATGGACTTAACCGGTTGGTCGTTTGTTGCGATACTGCTGATGCGTTTGATGTTCCCGCTAGGCTTGGCAGTTGTGGTTTTGTTTATCTGGCGGCGCGCGCGAACGGTTACGAGCGCGATGGAAAAGGACAAGTACTAACCCCGGCTATTCCTTCGGTGTCCCCTTCCCGAAACGGCGACGGACACGGTCCCAAAACGCAGAGTCTTGGACCCCGAGCTTTTGCGGCGAGCCTTCGCCGGCAGACGGATCGTCGCCCTCCGGCGTGTCACCTTCCTCCGCACCGGCGGCGCTTTGATCGCCTCGCATCGCCAGCAGATAGCATTCCCGGAGATGGTCGTCGTTCAAGACGCTGAAGACGCGTTCCAAACGGTCGCGAATTTCATCGATGCGGAAACGAACGTCGGGCGCCGCTTGTTGGCGGTCGACCGAGTGAAGGAGCCGGCCGCACATCACGTCGTACGCGGTTTTGATCTCTTCGCGGTCGGCATCGAACGAGATATTGAGCACGTCGAAATAATGTCGGGCGAGAGAATCGTCGACCGCTTCGCTGAGTTCGACGTACAAGCGGTCCTGATCGCCGTTGAGCCGCCGATGAATGGGCACGGCGGGTTTGGTTTTCCGGCGGGTATGAATGCGACGGTACGCCTTCAGGGCGTCGAGGTTCCCGCGGTCGGCCAACAGGGCGTTGTCGAACTGTTCTTCCGCGAGTCGGTACTTGCCTTCCCGCATGTACACCTTGCCCAATAAGACCGAAGCGTCCACGTGCCCGGGCTGGAGAATCAAAGCGCGGCGAATATCGTCTTTCCCGCTTGCGGCCAGAAAGCCGTCGATTGTCGATGCGTAGCCGGCGAGCCGATATTTCGCAAATCCGAGCCACGCCAGAAAACCTGGATCGCCGGGCATAATGTCATGCGCGTGCCGGAGGTGGCTGACCGCGTTTTTCAATTCCTGCCGACGAAGGTTGCGGCGACCTCGTTGAAACGCCTCTTCGGCGCGAGCCTGGTCCGCGGTGCCCGCTTCCTCTTGGATTCCCGTCGTGGTTTGCGTTTCCAAGCGCGCTAAGTATTCCCGGCGCCGCGCGTCGTGGGTTAATGTTGAGTACGCCACCGTAAGGAAGGCGAAGACTTCGTCGGCCTGTTCCCGCGTGATTTCGTCGGCTTCGCGATGAATCTTTTCCGAACGAATCCGCCCCGCCAAGCTGAAATACGCTTGTTTGATTTCGCCCGCGGTCGCGGTGTGGGAAACACCCAGGATGTCGAAATAATCACCGGTTTGAATGAAGTTGAAAAAGGCGATGATTTCCTTTTGATGTTCGATCAGTTGCGCCGGCAAGCTTCGCTCGCCCCGTTCGGCCGCGTCATGGGCGCGCCGATTGGCGAACAGAAGGCGCAAATGCTGCAATGCCTCGACGTTGTCGGGATCGTATACCAACGCTTGCTCAAAATAGCTTTCGGCTCGCTTCTCTTGCCCGAGCTCCCAATGGATGTAGCCAAGGAAAAGGTACGCTTCCGGCAAGTGAATATCGAGTTCCAGCGCCTTGTTTAGGTGTCGAATAGCCTGAACGGGTTCCGATTCCTCTTGGGCGTCTTTCTGCCGAAACAGCGTGTAGCCGAGATATGCGTGGTAATCGGCGGTGTTCTCGTCGCGGTCAATCGCGATCTGGAAATGATCCGAAGCTTGCAGGAAGTTCTCTTCTCGATACGCCACGATACCCTTTTGGAAATGCAATTCCGCTTCCAGCACTTTTTCCCGCGGAGTCGGATTCTCGTAACGCGTCCGGCTGCGCCGCACGATGAGGGGCAATTGCGCCTCCGTGCGGTAGGCTTCGTCCAAACGCTCGAAAACAGCTTCCGCTTTTATTAACGTGACGGGGTCGGAACCGCTTCCGAAAAGGCCTTCTAACAGTCCGCGGCAGGCGGCCTTGTGGCGTTCGCTGAAGTCGCCTTCGCCGCTGCCCAACGCTTCGCCGGGCGGCACGTCGCAAATCTCTTGAAAACGTTCATCGATCTTTTGCTTGTGGGCGTTGCCGGAGGACGCGCGGATAATGTTCGCCGGTTGTTCGACGCGTGTCTCCGCCGGCACGAAATGAATCGCGCCAAGGCACACCAACAGATACAAAAATCGCATCAGCTCGGCGCGCTCGCCTTCGGCGCCGTCCAACAACTTCGATAGCGTTGTTTCGCCGTTCACCGCGTCCCAGAATAATTTTTCGTGGCGCGTGGGATGGAGACCGCGCAACGCCGTATCGTCAGGGATCGTTTTCCTGACGCGTGCGTTGAGCCATTCACGGAACTCGGCGTCCATCAACGCCGGCGTGTCATATATGGCCCCGATCCCCGTCCGTAGAAGATCGCCCACGTTGATCGTCAAGGGAACGACATCTTCGCTGTCGATACTCGCCATGGGCTCGAACCAGTAGCGCCCGTCGGTCCAACGAAACAAATGGAGTATTTTCTCCTCCATCTCGTGCTGCATTTTCTGGAACAGGTCGTGCGGGTTAATCGTGAGTTGTTCGAGCAACACTTCGCCGAGTTTCTTGCCGCTGTCGATCATTCTGTCCAAAGCGACGTTGATCTGCTTTGTGTTGAGTAACCCTTCGCGCACCAGCAACCAACCCAGTGTTTCGCGCCGATTGCCGCCAGACACGAACACGAGGCGGCCACCGTTAAAATGCAGTGTCTTGGCCACCGTACCGGATTGGCAATGCAGGTACCCGGTTTCCCCAAGGCGCCAGAATTCGCCCAGAACGCGGGCGAACGGCACTTTGTTCAGGCAACCCGATACCCGCACCGGCTCCACGTACGGGAGCTTTTTCGTGTTCTTCGTCCCGAACAATTCGGCGCGCAGATCGGCTTCGGTTTCCAGCTTGGCGGGGTCGATGCCGTCGAGATGAATCGCCAATTTGACCCGGATATCGTCGGATTGAAAGGGTTTGACAAGCACGTTATCGGCACCGAACTTGATGCGCGCTTCATGGGCCATGTTGAAGTTGCGCAGCACGCCGCCCATCAACAAAATCGGTGTATGTCGACCGGTGGCCTGCTCGGCGTCGCGGACGCGACTGGTAAGCGAATAGCCGCTCCCGCGCGGCAGCAACACCTCGATCAGCAACAGGTCAAACTCGATGTCTTTAAATATCGCGAAGGCTTCCTCTTCATCCTTGGCGAAGATAACTTGGTCTCCGCGGAGGTCGAAAATCGCTTCGATGGCCTGCCGTTGCTCGGGCGCCGGCTCCACGACGAGTATGCGTTTAGGCTCCATGTGATGCTTTGTTCCTTTTCGCCGTTTATGACTTCCGCCGACCGAAGATGGAACCGAAGAACCCCTTCTTGCCGTCGGCATCGGGATCGCTTTCATCTCGGTCGCTTTTGGGTTCTGTGCCTTCCGCGGCAATACGCTGGTTCATCAACCGCATTTCGCGTAAGGCATCAATGTGGTCCGGGTCCAACCTCAGCGTCTTGTCGAAAAATTGCTTCGCCTTTCGAAATTGATCTAGTCGACGGTAAATCTTGCCATGCACGGCGTATATTTCCGCCAACGTCGGGTCTTGCCGCTCGACTTCATCCAGAATCTTCTCGGCGCGTTGCTGGGCGCGCGAATCGGTTTTTTGATCGCGATTAAATAGAGCCCAGGCGTAAAAGACCTTGAACAAAAGATTTTGGTAATTGCCGCTGCCAATTGCCTGGCTAAGGAATTCGCAGGCTTCGGTCCACTTGCCGGCGTCGATGAATGAGCGGCCTTTTTGCAGCATGCGCTGTTCGTTGCGCCGCTTTTCGTGTTCGAGTTGAATCTTTTGATCTTCGAGCGCCTGGAGCGACTTGATGTAATTGGCGCGTTTTTCTTCGCTCGAAAGCACGTCGTACGCTTCATTGATGAGGACGAAAATGTCTTCCACCGCATCCTGATACGGCGAGTTCTTGAAATGGTCGGGGTGGTAGATCTTCGCCAATTCAAAATATCGATTGCGTGTCTCGCGCAGCGGCGTGTCCGGTTGGATTCCGAGAATTTCGAAGTAGGTGCCCTTTTCCATTTCTTCGAGCTTATGCTTCAACTTGCCGGCTTCCGCCAAATTAATCGGCCGATCGTCGTCGTGTTGCTCCAACTCCGTGGCCGAAATGGACGGATACGTCCGCCGGACCGCGGCGGCCAACTCTGGATCGTTCGGCGCAATCTCCGCCGCTATCCGGAATTGTTCGTGCGCTTCCTCGATACGACCCAATCGTTCCAGCGCCTCGCCGTGGAACACGCGAACGTCGATGCCGGTCGGATCCTCGTCCGAGCATTTACGCAATTCGCCCAGCAGACGTTTGCGCTCCGCGTCGTCCTGTGTCATCTGGAATTCGACGTAAGCCAACAAGGCACGGTATTGGGTTTGGAAAGGGCTCCGCCGCGCCGCGTTCTGTATGCGATCCGACGCGGCCTGCAGCGCCCCCTGGCGATATTCCGTCAGGCCGAAGAGGTATTCGATTTCGGCGCCGATGTCGTGCGCCTCACTTGAGCCGAAGTAGTCTTTTTCCAGTTGGCGGAACGCCGCGAATTTGTCGATTAGCCGCTTCTTCTCCCAAACCACGAACGCTTCGAAAATTTCGCTGGCATGCTCGAAAATGCGATACGACAGTTCGCGTAGTTCCGGCGGCAACGAATCGACCAGTTCCTTAGGGTGATAATTTTGCGCGATCGTATAGTAACCCTTGCGCAGGTCCTCCTCGCTGAAAAAACGACCGATGTCCAACAACTCGAAGGGCGGAAGCCTTAGCAGCGCGGCTCCGGTTTCTTTCAACCGCTGAAGCAGCGCCATCCCCTCGACGCTCATTTCACTGCGGCCGGTGCCGTTGCGATTACGGCGCTCAAGACGCTCCGGAAATGACATCATCCCCAGCGTTTCCATGACAAAAAGTAGATTGAACGAGCGGCTCGTGGAGGATTGGCGGCCCAGAATGGCGTTTTTAACCGTAACGCCGCCCTCCAAACCGTGCACGAACTCGGCGTCGGCGTCTTGAAGCCGCAGGCGCTCGACGATCTTATCGGTCGAATCGGCCAGGAGGATGGGATCGTCAAGATTGTCCCGGAAGTGCCGCCTCAGAAAGCTCTTACGCATTTCGACCGTTGCCGAATCCACGACCAACGTAAAGGGCGCCAACGATACGCGTAGCGTCTCGGCGTTGGGTGGCAGGGGATCGTCAAAAAGATAGACATAGGAACCGCGGTACCAACGAATGATGTCCCGCAGAAGCGTTTGCAGCCAATCTTGTATGGTTCGTTGGAACTGCTCTTTGGAGAGCCCGGCTTTCTCGACATAGTAATCGGCGAAAGACTGCGACTCGGTTTCGTCGGCGATTTTCTCCCGCCATCCCTCCAACGTGGCCAGATCAAGTTGGCCTTCCTCGAATAAGTAGCGGACAAAGGAATCGCGCGCCCGATTGGTTTGCGCGAAGACGATTTTCCCCTTCTCGAAATAAATCTTCGCCAGAACGCGTTCCCGCCGCAGAAAGAGCACACCACTTTCGCGCTGCGCCGCGAGCGACAGCAGTTGTTCCCGGACATGGAATTGCGCGATATCGCCGTAGTAACTAACCCGATACGATTTCATTACTCTCCAACTTCGTAAACGGTCCTCGCCGGCGGCGCGAAAGCCGCGATGGATTGAAATATCTATTATACGAGAATTTCTGGCCAGATAAACCGCCTTCGCGTATTTGCCTTTGACTTTTTATGGGCCGTCCGCTATATCTTTTTCGCTTTTCAAATTGGAACCCTAGGAGCGTCCACCTTGAAAAAAACTCGTACATATCGAGATGCCGGCGTAGACATCGACGCCGGTAACGAATTTGTTAAGCGCATCAAACCCTTGGTTCAGTCCACCTTCCGACCGGGGGTGCACACCGAAATCGGCGGTTTTGGCGCGGCGTTTTCGTTAGCGAGCGAACACTACCGGAGCGGCGACGCCCTGCTGGTCACCTCGACCGACGGCGTCGGCACCAAATTGAAAATTGCCTTTATGACCGGTGTTCACCACACCGTGGGCATCGATTTGGTTGCCATGTGCGTCAACGACATCGTCGTGATGGGCGCGCAGCCACTCTTTTTCCTCGATTATTTCGCCACGGGGAAACTCTCGGTAGATACGGCCGTGAAGGTCGTAGAAGGCATTGTTGCCGGATGCAAGGAGGCTGAATGCAGCCTGGTGGGCGGCGAAACGGCCGAAATGCCCGATATGTATCCCGCGGGCGAGTACGACTTGGCCGGTTTCACCGTGGGCGTGGTCGACAACGAGCGCGTGATTGACGGCTCGACCATTACGGTGGGCGACAAAATCATCGGTGTGGGCAGTTCAGGTCTGCATTCCAACGGCTTTTCTTTGGTTCGCAAGGTCCTTTTTCAGGAGGGCGGCTTCTCGGTGGACGACGCCATCGAAGAACTTGGCGGGCGGCCGTTGGGCGAAGAACTGCTGACCCCCACGAAAATTTATGTCAAGCCGATTCAAAGCGTAATACGCGACGTGCAGGTAAAGGGCATCGCCCACATTACCGGCGGTGGCTTGGTTGACAACCTGCCGCGTATCCTGCCGGATAGGTGTCAGGCGAGGGTTTTTGTAAACAGTTGGGAGCCTCAGCCGATTTTCGCCTTCTTGCAGAACCAGGCGGGGATCGAGCAGAGGGAAATGTTCCGAACTTTTAACTGCGGTGTGGGGCTGACGCTGATTTGTCGCGAAAGCGAGACCGACACCGTGTTGGATCGGCTCACCGGAATGGGCGAAAAGGCCTGGATACTGGGAGAAGTGGCGTCCCGCGGTGACGACGATCCGGCAATCGAGTTCGTATAGACTATGCTGGGAACCTTATTCGACGTCGCAATCATCGGCACGGAGTTGGCCGGGCTGGTCGCCGGGGCCTTGTTGGTCAAGCGTGGCTTTCAGGTGCTGGTCATCGACGTCGAAAGCGAGCGCGTGCAAGTGCGCCGCAACGATTACACCCTCAAACCCTTCCCCGGTCTATTTTTCGGTTTCGGGCAAGGGCAGGTTTTTCAGGAAATATTTCAGGAACTTGGTATCCCCTTCCTCGAAAAGAAACGATTTGAGCTCGCTGACCCGGCCTACCAGATCGCCTTGCCCGATGTGCGCCTCGACATTCCCCAAGGCACAGACGAATGGACCAAACTGCTGAGCGTCGAGTTCAAAGCCGACGCGCACCAGATGATAGCGCTTCTCAACGAGGCCAACCGTTATGCCAGCGTGGTGCGCGGCCTTTTTGCCAACGAGGTCGTTTATCCGGCCCACAAACTTCGCGAGCGATATCGGCTAAACCGCGCCTTCAGCCAGTTGGGTTCCGATTTCAAGGAAGGCGCGCGCCTCAGCCACGCTGATTTCATGGCCCAGTTCGAACTCTCGCCTGCCGGCCGCGCGTTTCTTGAGGCGCAACACCATTTCCTGGCGACGATCTACCCCGACGAAATGAGTCTATTTTTCTCGGCGATGATTTTCTCCTACATCGACAAGGGGATTTACACGGTCGAAGGCGGGCTTCAAGTACTGGAGAACCTCTGCAAGGAGCGCATCAGCAGCTACCGCGGCCAATTGCAGCGGGCCGGGGAAATCGAAGCCATCGACTTCGCAAGGATCAACGAAATCAAACTCGCCGGCGTTAAAGACCCCGTGCGCACCAAGAAGATCCTGGTCAGCACCAATATCGGCGATTTCCTCGAACGCTTCGCTCCCAAAAACATGAAGGGGTCCTTCCAGGAAAAAGTCGACACTCCGCCGCCCCGCCGACACGCCTTTACGTTGTATGTCGCCATCGATGAACAAGTCGTGCCCGTCGGCATGCGGGAGAACGTCATCCTGGTATCGGACGCCGAGCAGCCGATTTCCTCTCGAAATCTAGCGTTTGTGAAACTCAGTCCCGCCGGCAACACCGAATACGCTCCCGTCGATCGGCGGCTGGTCAGCATGACCGTGATTGTCGACCCGTCCCACGGCGAACTGGACGCCGCCGGGGCCCGCAGGCTCGGTAAGCACATGCATGGCCGGCTGCGAGACTTGATCCCCTTCCTGGACGATTACACGGATTTCGTGGCCTATGACGAGAGTTTCGCGCTTTACCAAGCCCTGCGGCGGACCGTGGCCGAGCCGGCGATTGATCCGGAAGACCGCCTGGGCATCGCCGCCCTGCCCAACCGCACGCCGCACAAGGAAGTCTTCTACGCGGGCCGCGGCACGCTTCCCGGCCTCGGTATGGAAGGAGAAGGCCTTAGTGCGCTAATGGCCGCAAACCTGCTTACCCGGGCGTTGGCCAAGTAACCGCCGGTCTCAGTTTTTCGAAAAATAGCTTGCAATTCCTGAAAATCTTTGCCATATTTTGCGCCCCTTTGGGGAAAACGAGAGAAATACGGAACCGAACGGAGATACGATCGATGGCTCGTGTATGTGAAATTTGCGGTAAAGGCCGTCAAGTTGGTTACTCGATTAGTCACGCCCATAACAAACGGAAAAAGGTGTGGCTGCCCAACGTGCAACGGGTTCGCACCCTGACGAAAAACGGTGAGACCAAGCGCGTGTGGGTTTGCACCCGCTGCATTCGTTCCGGCAAAGTGCAAAAACCGGCTTGATGACGGCGCTCCGCCAATCCGCCCATTCGTTTTTCTAAAACAACGCGATAGGTGTGTGTTCGGCCGCCGGCGGTCGCCGCACTCTTAGAACGCCGTGCCTACCCGCACCAGCCCGGTGAAATCGGCCAGCAACAGGTAAACCGTTTCCTTCTCCGGCAACTCACGCTGCTCGATGTTCAACCGCAGGTGCCAGCAATCCTGCAGGCTGTGAAATTCAATGCCGTAGCGCGTCTCTACGAAGAAACTATCGAGAAAGCTATACCGCGTCAGGTAGTCCAGCGTAATGAAGTCAACCACGTGATACCGCGCCATGCCCGACAGGTATTGGATGTCCACTCGCCCCGCTTCGTTGACCAGGTAGCGATACTCCACGCCGATGGCGTCGTCGCGTACCGAGTCCAAGGCGGTGAGTACGTTGAAGCGGCTGACTTCGTCTAAGTACGTGTCGTAGTCCACGTCGGCGCGTACGAGCACGTCGTCTAGGTAGTAACGGCCCACCTCCGCGCTCGTCTCCCATTCCACGGTCCACGGCAACCAGGGCCGCCGTTCGTCATCGGGAATCTCCAGGTCCAAGCGACGCTCGGCTTCCGCGAAATCGTAGCCGTGCAGCACGCGCAGGTCCGTCACTTCAAAGCTGTGGAAGCGCTTGGCGCGAGCATTGAACAACCGCATGAACAAACGGTTCGTGAGCCCGTAACTCAGCTCCGAGACGCGCAGCAGGCGGTCTTCGCCGTCGAAGATCGGCAATTCGTCCTGGTCGGGTTCGTCACGATAGCGGTATTGCACGGCCGGTTCGATTTGATGCTTGAGGGCCCGCAAACGCGGGTAGCGCGTCGGAAAAACGCGCTCGAATCGTGTAAACAAGTGTGCGCCGCTTTCGGCGGTACCGCGTCCGGGAGTGCGATCCTCGCTTCGATCGTCGAGTTGGTAGAACGTCCCCTCCCCCACAACGTAGGGCGTCAACGTGGCCACCTGCTTGAAGTTTAGCGGGGCGAACAGTTCCGGGTACAAGCTCACTCGCCGCCCTTCGGTCAAGTAACGATACGGGTGGAGGCTGCCCTCGGCGGCGTCTAGCGCCCGTTCTTCCTCCGAAATTTTCGGGCGGTAGAAGTTCGTTCCCTGCAGCCGCACGCGGTAGTGCAAGGGCAGCGCACCGATACGGCAGGAAATCGCGTCGACCAGCAGGGCCGGATACCGTTGGAAGGTGTAGCTGTTGTCGTCGTTTTCCAGGTCATCGTAGTGCTGCACCGCGATGTTCAGGTCGTAGTCTTCCCACAGATTGTTGATGATGAAATCGCTCCGCACGAAACTGTCGTAGCGCCCCCCGACGTCACCGGGAAAATCGTTGACGTATTCGTTGTCGGAAATCAGATTGATTTTGTTGCGGAAGAAAAGCCGCTTGGTCGGATTGAAATGCTGCTCCTGCGACACCGCCCAGCGAATCCGGTCGCCCTCTGAGCGATCCTGAATCACATCCACGTTCGATTCGCCAAACCAATTCCGCCCGTACAAATAGCGATGCTCGATCCCGATCTTCGTGCCGCGATTCTCGTACCAGTCGGTGTCGATCGTGGCGTCGGTGTGGCGGTCGATGTTCCAATAAAACGGGATGCCGATCCGGTAGCCGTCGTCGCTTGCCCAGCCGGTCATCGGCCACAAAAAGCCCGTCGAGCGATTCACCTTCGCCGGGAACACGCCGTACGGCACGTAGGCCACCGCTAAGCCCTGCATATAGATGCGCCCGCGCTTGACCACCGCGTAGCCGTCGAAGGTCACGTCGATGTACTCGGCGGTGACCATCCAGTCGGCTTCC
Organism: Candidatus Lernaella stagnicola; assembly: GCA_030765525.1. Classification (NCBI taxonomy): domain Bacteria; phylum Candidatus Lernaellota; class Candidatus Lernaellaia; order Candidatus Lernaellales; family Candidatus Lernaellaceae; genus Candidatus Lernaella; species Candidatus Lernaella stagnicola. Next base: position 60,599 of record JAVCCK010000041.1, on the reverse strand, counting down.
TCGGGACCACAGTCGCAGGTCGTGTAATGCCCCTCTTCGATGACGTAACGCTCGGGGCCGATCTTTTCGATGCGCCGCCCGCGCATGAAGTAGGTCGCTTCTTCCCGCCGCACAATGAATTCCGCCCGGGCGATCACCGCGGTTTCTTGCCGCAGGTCGACCTCGATGTGTTGCGCCCGGAATTCGCCCTCCGGGGCGACGAAATGCACGTTCCCGGCCGCGATGAGATGTCCCGCAGTTACGTCCAGCGTCATCCGATCGCCGTGCAGGCGGTGCTCGCCTTGGATCAAGACTACATTCCCCGACGCCTCATAGAACTCTTTGTCGCCATCGAAATCGATGCGATCGGCTTCCATGGTGATGGGAATGTCGCTGGCTAAGACGTCGCGCAGAAAAGGCGTGATCGACCGCTGCGTGCTCGACGGCGAGTCGGCAGTCGACGCCTGTGCCCACGCCAAACCGGGCAGTAGGAAGAGCAACAATACAAGCCGGCGGACAACATTCATGGACCGGTTTCGCCCGTGAGTCTCCCTCGCACGTGACCGACGAGAAAAATGCTCCCTGCCGCCATGGCGAGCCCAGTCGGCCCGGCCGCGTCGGCGGCCGCGCTCATGGCGGCGTCGGGATCGGTCACGACGGTCACGTTTTCGTTGTACGGACGCACATGCGCCGCCAAATCCTCGGCGGTCGCCGCGCGTGGCATCGGTAGTTCGGTACATACCACGGAAGAAACGTGTGGAGCCAGCGTCGCGGCGATGCCGGCCAGGTCCTTGTCTTTCATGCCTGCAAAAAGCCACACGACCCGATCCGCCGCGGGCCATTCATGAAGCAGCATCGTCGCGCCGGCGGGATTGTGCGCGCAATCGAGAAACCAACGGGGCGGACCGTCGAACAGCTCGGCGCGACCGGGCCAGCGCGTCGCCGCCAGGCCGCGTCGAATTGTATCTTCGTCGTGAATCCCCAGTGTAACGGCGGCGGCAATCGCGGCGCTGGTATTGCGAAATTGAATGTCGCCCCCGGCCAGCGGAACGGGCAAGTCGTGCAGAACGTAGCGCCCGTTGGACCACTGGGGAATCGATTTCGTTCGCTGAGAGCGGTCTTCCTGGAAATCGCGAACCATGACCTGCAGCGGCGCCCCGACTTCGGCGGCGACTTCGACGATCGGTTCGATCGCGCCGTCGGCTCCGCCGGTCGCAATGGCCGGAACGCCCGTGCGCAAGAGCGATGCCTTGTCGCGGGCGATAGCGTCGATCGTATCGCCCAAGTACTGCTGGTGATCGAGGTAGATGTCGGTCAACACAACCAGGTCGCGCGGTAAGGCGTTGGTGGCGTCAAGCCGCCCGCCCAGGCCCACTTCCATGATCGCCAGGTCCACGTTTTGGCGCGAAAAATACAACGCCGCCATCGCGGTAAGCATTTCGAAAAATGTGATCGGCTCCGGTTCACCTGCGACGCGATAGGGTTCCAGCGTGTCCCACAGGTGATCGGCCAACTCGACGACGTCCGTCGGCTTGATACGTTCGCCATTTATCTGAATCCGCTCCGTGAAGCTCACCAAGTGAGGACTCGTGAAAAGTCCCGTTTTCAGCCCCGCCGCTTGGCCGATGGAAGCCAGCATGGCGCTCGTCGAGCCCTTGCCGTTGGTGCCGCCGACGATGACGACACGCTTGCCCGGCCGGGGATCGCCCAGGTCGCGCAACAGCCGGGCGATGTTCTTCAGCCCGAGTTTGATCCCAAAGCGCTGCAGGTCGAACAAGCGTTCCACCCGTTGGCGATAGGCCTCATTCATCCGTTTTTCCGCACGCGATCCCGTGCGAGATGTGCGGCGCCGAGCGCGCCGACAATTTGTGGATTGTCGGGAATGACGAGCTTGATCCCGAGGCGTTTTTCCAACGCCGCGACTACGCCCGGGTTCTTGGCGACGCCGCCGGTCATCACGACCGGCTCGGTCACACGGACGCGTTCGGCGAGGCTTGCGGAACGATCGGCGACCGAGCGGCACACGCCCCAAGCGATGCGGGGTTCGGGAACGCCGTCGCCGATTAGGCTGACAACTTCGCTCTCGGCAAACACCGTGCACATCGAGGAGACTTTCACGTCGGCATCCGAGCGCAGAGCCAGCGGCCCGAGTTCCTCTAGGTCGACCTCCAAGGTACGCGCCATCACCTCCAGAAAACGCCCGGTGCCCGCGGCGCACTTATCGTTCATGACGAAATCGGCGACCGACCCGTCCCCGTTGACCCGGATGACTTTCGAATCCTGCCCGCCGATATCGATGACGGTTTTCACACCGGGAAAAAGTACTGAGGCGCCCTTGGCGTGACACGTGATTTCCGTGATGCGGGCGTCGGCTAACTCCGACTTGTTGCGTCCGTACCCGGTCACGACGCAGAACGTGACGTCCGCGGCGGTTAAACCGGCGGCGGCCAGCGCCTCGGCATAGCTCTTTTGCGAAGCCTTCACGCTGCTGGCTCCGGTCAACAGAACGTTCTGGGCCAAGATATCGCCCTGGTCATCCATGAGTATCGTCTCGGTGGACAACGAACCGATGTCCACACCGGCGTACACGGCATGTTGTGGATCGGACATGCTTTCTCCCGTAGCATCGATTTATCGATCCGACAATTTACTGTAAGCCCTTCGCCCCCACAAGGCGGCGCGGTTATTTGCTTCGACGTCAGATGGCTCGCGAGCCGCTGATTTTAGTTTTTATATGATGACTTAACCCTTGAAATCAGGGCGCGAATAACGTAGTAATCATTACGAAAAGACATTAAAGAAGCAACGTTTTGCGCCCTTGGCGCCGTGCTGAGTTAACTGTGATTTCCGTTTGTTGGGGTCCTATCCTTGCAACCGCGAAATGGTGAAAGTTAAACCTTTCCTCGCCGATCGAAGGAGCCAGCATGTCAACCGAGAACAGCTTCAACGCCCGCGATATCTTAGAAACCGACGCGGGCACTTACTATTACTACCGCCTCATGAAGCTTGCCGACGACGGCATTGCACACCTGGATCGCATGCCGCGCACGCAAAAAATCTTCCTGGAATCGGCACTGCGCAGCGAAAACGGCGTTGAGGTAACGGCCCAAGACGTTCGCACGATCGCCAGTTACGACGCCCAAAACCCGCAGGCAGTCATCATCCCGTTCAGCCCGGCGCGGGTACTGATGCAGGACTTCACCGGCGTACCCGCGCTTGTGGACCTCGCGGCGTTACGCAGCGCGATGGCGCGCTTCGGCAAGGATCCGCAGAAGATCAATCCGCAAATCCCCGTCGACCTCGTGATCGACCACAGCGTGCAAGTGGACGTTTACAACAGCCCCGAGGCGCTCCAGACCAACTCCGATTTCGAGTTCCAGCGCAATAGTGCCCGTTACGAGTTTCTGCACTGGGGGCAAAAGGCGTTTCAAAACTTCCGCTGCGTGCCGCCCGCCATGGGAATTTGCCACCAGGTGAATCTCGAGTCGCTCGGCCGCGTCACGTTCACTCGCGCCGAAGAAGGCCTCGAACACGAACTGGCCTACCCCGACACGCTCGTGGGTTGCGACAGCCACACGACAATGATCAACGGCCTCGGCATCCTGGGGTGGGGTGTGGGAGGCATCGAGGCCGAAGCGGTTATCCTCGGCCAGCCCTACTTCATGGTCATGCCGGAAATTGTCGGCTTCAAGCTGACCGGAGCGCTGCCCGAAGGCGTCACGGCGACCGATCTCGTGCTGACGATTACCCAGCTTCTGCGCCGGAAAGGCGTCGTGGGGAAAATCGTCGAGTTCTTCGGCGCCGGGCTCTCGAACATCGGTCTGGCCGACCGCGCCACGATCGCCAATATGTCGCCGGAGATGGGGGCGCGCGCCTGCTACTTCCCGGTAGACCGGGAGACGCTGCGCTATATGCGCAACACCGGCCGCTCGGACGGGCTGGTGGCGCTGACTGAAGCGTATTGCAAAGCGCAGGGATTGTTCCGCACCGACGATGGTCCCGAGCCAGTGTTCAAGGACGTTTTTGAACTCGACATCAGCACCGTTGTCTCGTCTCTTGCCGGCCCCAAACGGCCGCAGGACAAAGTTGCGCTGGCCGACATGAAGACCGAGTTCAGCGCTGATTTGCGGCGTCCGATTGCCGAGCGCGGCTTCGCCCTGGGCGACGACGACACGACAACCAGCGCGGCCGTCGCCTATCCGGACGGCACCGCCGGCGAATTGAAACACGGCGACGTGGTTATCGCCGCGATCACAAGCTGCACGAACACCAGCAATCCCTACGTACTGATCGGCGCCGGATTGTTGGCGAAAAAAGCTGTCGAGAAAGGCCTGACCCGTAAACCCCACGTCAAAACCAGCCTGGCGCCCGGCTCGCGCGTGGTCACCTACTATTTAGACCAGGCCGGCCTAACCCCCTATCTGGAAAAGCTTGGCTTTCACACCGTGGGCTACGGCTGCACGACGTGCATCGGCAACAGCGGGCCACTCGACCCGCACATCGTCGACGCGATCGAAAAAGGCGACTTGGTTGCCGCGGCGGTCCTATCCGGTAATCGCAATTTCGAAGGGCGCATCAATCCGCACACCCAGGCGAACTACCTCGCCTCGCCGATCTTATGCGTAGCCTACGCCATCGCCGGTACGGTGCTTACAGACCTGACCAGCGAACCCATCGGCGTCGACTCCGAAGGCCGCGACGTCTTCCTGCGCGATATCTGGCCCTCCAAGGCGGAAATCGAGGAGCACATCGCCAAGGCGCAGGAGCCTGAGTCGTATCGGAAAGTCTACGGTGAAATCTACGACGCCAATGAAATATGGAACGGCATTCCCTCGACCGACGAGCCGGTTTACCCGTGGTCGGATGAAAGCACTTACATCCAGGAGCCGCCCTTCTTCGTCGACATGAAGCTGGAAACCGTGCCCATCGAACCGATCATCGGCGCCCGCTGCCTGGTCAAGGTCGGCGACAGCGTCACGACGGACCATATCAGCCCCGCCGGCGCGATACCCGCGGACATGCCCGCCGGGCGCTATTTGATCGAGCGTGGAGTCGAGGTCAAAGACTTCAATTCCTTTGGTAGCCGCCGCGGCAACGATCGCGTTATGACACGCGGCACCTTCGGCAACATTCGCATGCGCAATCAAATGGCCCCCGATACCGAAGGCGGTTGGACGACGCACCTGCTTTCAGGCGAGGTGATGACGATTTACGACGCGGCGATGAAGTACCAAGCCGACGGCGTGCCGCTGGTTGTGCTGGCCGGTAAGGACTACGGCATGGGCTCCAGTCGCGACTGGGCCGCCAAGGGCACGAAGCTGCTGGGCGGCAAGGCCGTCATCGCCGTATCCTTTGAAATTATCCACCGCGCCAACTTGGTGGGTATGGGCGTGCTTCCGCTGCAATTCAAGCCGGGTGAAAGCGCCGACGCCCTGGGGCTTACGGGTCGGGAAACATTCACCATTCACGTTGACGATAACCTCACCGCGGGCCAGGACGTCGTGGTGGATTATCAGCGCGAGGACGGTAGCACGGGCAGCTTCCACACGACGTGCCGCATCGATTCGCCGGTGGAAGTCGAATACTACCGGCACGGCGGCGTGCTCGACATGGCGCTGCGACGCATGATCGGCGAGTAAACGGTACCCATATTCGGGCGTCGCAACGTCGGTCACCCGCTAACGCGGACGAAAGGGTTGGAATGGCTAATCTAAACGTGGTAATCGCCGGTGCAGCGGGACAGGGCGTACAATCCGCCGCCGCCATCTTTGGCCGCCTCTGCCTCCGCCAAGGACTCCACCTCTTCACGACGCAGGACTACCAATCGCGCGTGCGCGGCGGGCACAACTTCATGCGCATTCGTATTTCCGACGAGCCACTCGGGGCCTCAGTGCGACTAATCGATTATCTGGTCGCGCTCAACGAAGAGAGCATCCGGATCCATTTGTATGACCTGCGTCCCGAGGCGATTACGTTGTGCATGGAGCAGGACGCCGAGGGTTTTAACGACCCACGCCTGCGCCCGCTACCCAACGACGCCGGCCCGGCCAAAGCCGACAACCCGCGTTTCGTGGGCGTCAAGTTGCTAGCGATGTTGATCGAGATGATCGGCTTCGACCGCCGGAACTTGACCGACGCCGTGGACATCCAACTCGGGAAACGGATCAAGCCGGAAGTCCTGCAATTGAACTTCGATGCCGCGCAGGCTTGCGCCGACCTGGTCAGTGATGAGGATCGCCACGAACTGCCCTTCGCCCTGCATCCGGAAACACAACGGATGTTTGTCGACGGCCACGAAGCGCTGGCGCTTGGCATGGTCGCGGGCGGCATCGGCGTCTACGCCGGCTACCCGATGAGCCCCTCCACTTCCTTGATGACCGCCCTCGCCTCGTTTTCCCGGGAGATGGGCGTTGTGGTCGAACAAGTCGAAGACGAAGTCGCCGCGATCAACGTGGCATGTGGAGCGGCGTTCGCCGGCGCCCGGGCGGCAGTCGGCACCTCCGGCGCGGGAATTTCACTCATGTCCGAGACGATTGGCCTGGCGGGCATCTCCGAAACGCCGGTCGTGATTCTTGACGCGCAGCGGCCGGGCCCTTCCACTGGCATGGCCACGCGCACCGAACAGGCGGACTTGATGCAGGTCGTGTTCGCGTCACAGGGCGAATTTCCGCGCGCGGTGATCGCTCCCGCCGACCACGAAGACGCCTTCTACATGGGCGCCGAGGCCTTCAACATCGCCGAGCGCTGGCAGATCCCCGTATTCATCATGACCGACCAGGCGTTTGCCGATTCGCAAAGCACCGTCGAGGAATTCGACCCGAGCCGAGTAACGATCGACCGCGGACCCGTCGCCGAGGAACCCGCCGCACCGGGCACCCTCATGCCGCGCTACGCCGTTACCGATTCCGGCGTCTCGCCCCGCGCCTATCCCGTGCTTTCCGAGTGGATCATTCAGCAGGACAGCCACGAACACACGGAGATCGGCCACCTGAGCGATAACATCGACAATCGCATCACCCAGTTCCAGAAACGGATGCGCAAGCACGACGGCATTGCCGCGGAGTTCCCGGGCCCCGAGATCGTCGGCGATCCCGAGGAGGCGCTGTTTCTGTGCTGGGGCTCGACATGCGGGCCGCTGCTGGAAGCGGCCGCACTGATGCGAAAAGAAGGACATCGGTTGGGCGTGGCGGTATTTCGCCACCTTTACCCGATGAACCGCAAAGCGGTACGCCGCGCCCTCGCGCCCGCCGAGCGGCTATACACGGTCGAGATGAACTTCACCGGCCAACTCGGCAAATTGCTGTTGCTGGAATGCGGTATCGCTACTACCGCGCATATCGGCAAGATCGACGGCCGGCTGTTTACGGTAAAAGAAATACTCTTTCGCCTGCGGGAGGTGATCTAATGCCGCGCTTAGAAGACTACGAACTGCACGAACCCCAATGGTGCCCCGGTTGCGGCAATTTCGACCTGCTCGATTGCCTGAAATCGGCGTTGGTCGATTTGGGTATCGAGCCCCGCGAGTTGATGCTGGCGACGGGCATCGGCCAGGCGTCGAAACTCGGTTTCAGCCTCAAGGCCAACATGTTCGACGGCCTGCACGGCCGCATGATGCCGCTCGCCCTGGGCATGAAGATGGCCAACCACCAAGCCAAGGTGTTGGTGATTTCCGGCGACGGCTGCTTCTATTCCGAAGGCGGCAACCACTTCATCCACAACATCCGGCGCAATCTCGACGTCACGATGATCGCCAGCGACAACCGCGTGTTTGGTCTCACAAAAGGTCAAGCATCCCCCACCGCGGCGGCAGACTACGTGACCAAGATCCACAACGAAGGTGTCGGCGCCACCGAACTGAGGCCCAGCGCCCTTGCCTTGGTTTGCGGCGCGACCTTCGTGGCCAAAACCTTCACCGGCTACCGGGAGCAGCTCGTCGAATTGCTCAAGGCGGGCATCATGCATAAGGGCGCAGCGCTGATCGACGTCATGAGTCCCTGCGTTTCGTTCAACAAAGTCAACTCCTTCGCCTGGTACAAGCAACACTCGGGGTTTATTCCCGAAGGACACGACGCCGGGGATCTCGACGCCGCTCTGCAACTGGCGATGCACGGCCTGCCCGACGGCCGGATTCCGACCGGCCTGTACTACCAGGTCGAACGCCCCGTTTTCGGCGCCAACCGCAAAGCGCTGCAGGGCGAGCCGATCGTCACCCAAACGTTGACGCGGAAACCGGAACGAGCCGCCGAACTATTCGCGCGCTTCAGATAGCAAATACCGGCGATGGATGTCGCCGTGAGAAAAACAATCGAGAAAATGTAGGGAGGTGTGACGTGCAGATCTCCGAACGCTTTGAATACGATGTCGCGATCATGGGCGCCGGCCTTGCCGGTATGTCGGCGGCGGTAAAAATGGCCGAGGACCATCCCGACCTCAAAGTCGCGGTCTTGACGAAAGTGCACCCGGTACGTTCCCACTCCGGAGCGGCCCAGGGAGGCATCAACGCGGCGGTCGCGCGCGACGACAAGTGGGAAGACCATTACTACGACACGCTCAAAGGCGGCTGGTTTCTCGGAGACCAGGACGCCGTTCGCGTGTTGACCGAACAAGCGCCCAACGCCATCTACGAACTGGACCGCTGGGGCACCTCGTTCAGCCGCTCGGCCGACGGCAACTACGCGCAACGCCCCTTCGGCGGGCAGCGGCGCAACCGCACCTGCTACGTCCAGGACATCACGGGTCACGCCCTGCTGACCACGCTGTTTGAACAAGTGACGAAGCGCGGCGTCGATGTCTTTTGGGAATGGTTCGTGTTCTCCATCGTCTCCGACGGCAAGGATTTCTACGGCTTCCTCGCCTTCGACCTCAAAACCGGCAAAATCGGCTTTTTCTCCGCTAAGGCAGGCCTCGTGGCGACCGGCGGAGCGGGCCGTGTGTTCGGGCAGTCAAGCAATGCGCTGATCAACACGGGTGACGGCATGGCGCTCGCCTGGCGCGCCGGGGTGCCGCTCAAGGACATGGAATTCTTCCAAACCCACCCGACCGGCATCCCCAACGGCATTCTCATCACCGAGGGCGCCCGCGGCGAAGGCGGCTACCTGGTCAACAAGCACGGCGAACGTTTCATGGAGAAGTACGCGCCACAGTTCATGGAATTGGCGCCCCGCGACCTCGTGGCCCGCTCCATCCACACGGAGATTGTGGAGGGACGCGGTTTCGACGACGGCTGCGTGCGCCTTGATCTACGCCATCTGGGCAAGGAGAAACTAACCCAACGCCTGCCGCAAATCCGCGAGATCGCCATGTACTTCGCGGGCGTCGACCCGATCGACGACCCCATCCCCGTCCGACCGACCGTGCACTACACCATGGGCGGCGTCGATGTGAACACCGATTGCGCCACGCCGGTGCGCGGCCTGTTCGCTGCGGGCGAAGCGGCTTGCGTCTCGGTACACGGCGCCAATCGCCTGGGCGGCAACTCGCTGCTGGAAACCGTGGTGTTCGGTATCCGCGCGGCCGCGATGATTCCGAAATCGCTCGGTGAGAAGAAGGAAGCTCCTGCCTCGTTGATCGAAGCCGAGATGGCGAACTTCAACGCATTGTTCGACGGTGAAGCGACCGAATCGGTGCCGGCGTTGCGGACCGAAATGGAGAAAACGATGGTCGCGGGCCTCGGCATCAAGCGCGACGCGGCGGGTATGAAAAAGGGGCTGACCGATATCGAAGCGGTCCGCGCTCGCTTCAGCGGCGTGCGCGTCGCCAACCGCAACCTCACCTTCAACATGGAGGCGTTCCGCGCCATCGAGCTGGGTTGCATGCTCGACATCGCCTACGCCTGCGCCTTCGCCTCGGTCGCACGAGAGGAATCGCGGGGCAGTCACTACCACCTCGACTTTCCCAAGATGGACAACGCACGCTTCCTCAAGCACAGCCTCGTGACGCGCGAGGACGGGAACAAACTCCACTTGGATCATCTCGATGTCACGATCGTCGACACCAAGCCTCTCGATCAAATTACGTACTGAGAAAAGGAGCCGGTGATGAAAGGTGTTTTCGATATCTTCCGGAAAAACGCCGACGATGACGAAACGTACCGCGAAAAGTTTGAAGTCGAGTTCGATCCGGGCGACACCCTGCTGGATGTGTTCCACATTATCCAACACGATCACGACCCCTCGTTCGCCTATCGATATAGCTGCCGCGGTGCGATTTGCGGATCGTGCGCCGTGCGCGTCAACGGTGTCGCCGCCCTGGCCTGCAAAACGCAGGTCGCGACGCTGGTCGAGCAAGGCGAGGTCGTCGTCGATCCTATCGGCAACCTGATGCCGATCACCGATCTCGTGGTCGACCTCGATCCCTTTTTCGATGCGTACAAGCGCATCCTGCCCTTCATCCGGCGCGACATCGAGGACCACGACTACGTCCACACCGAAGGACTCGATCCAAAACACTTCGACCAGATGATCCGGGCGATCACCTGCATCAAATGCGCGGCGTGCTTTTCCGATTGCCCGAAGCGCGCCGACGCGGAAACCTTCATGGGACCGGCCGCTGCGGTGGCCCTCTACAAATACTTCTTCGACTCCCGCGACGCCGCTCGCGACGAACGCATCGGCCTAGCCGCCGACCCCGACTTCGGAGTTGTCGCTTGCGACTCACATGCCAACTGCGTCAAAGTATGTCCCAAGGACGTGCGCCCGCTGCGCGCGATCAATTTCATTCGCAAGGAACTATCGGCACAGGAGTAGATCAAGTGGCTAAGAAAAGCGTTCGTGTGGAAAAAGATTCGCTCGGCACCCTCGAAATCCCGGCAGATGCTTACTACGGCGTCAACGTCGGGCGCGCGCTGATCAACTTCCCGATCAGCCGGCGCAAGATTCACCCGCGAATCGTGGAGGCCTACTGCCGCATTAAGAAGGCCGCGGCGAAGGTGAACCGGGAAGCGGGCCGATTGCGCGCCAAAGACGCAAAGGCAATCCGTAGCGCCGCCGATGAAGTGCTGGCCGGCATGTTTCGTGACCAGTTTGTCATCGATGTCTTTCAGGCCGGCGCCGGAACCAGCACGAACATGAACGCCAACGAGGTCCTGTGTAATCGCGCCCTCGAACTGCTCGGCCGCAAAAAAGGCGAGTACCAATTCCTGCACCCCAACGACCACGTCAACATGGGACAGTCCACGAACGACACCTTCCCCACGGCCATGCGACTGGCCGCCGTCGACGCCTTGGCCGATTTCTACCCCGAAGCGGAAAAACTGGCCGCCTCCCTCGCCGACCTCGGCAAGCGCTTTGCGAAGATCGTCAAAAGCGGCCGTACGCACCTCCAAGACGCCGTGCCGGTGACGCTGGGCGCGGAGTTCAAGGCCTACGCTGAGACGGTCCGCTCCGCCACCCGGCATGTGCGGCGCACTGCGGGCGACCTCTTGGAATTGGGCATCGGCGGCTCGGCGACCGGCACGGGCATGAATACCCACCCCGCCTACGCCAAACGCATGTGCGAGGAGCTTTCCCACGAAACCGGCCACGCGTTCAAAAAAGCCCGCGACCTTCAGTTCGCCATGCAATGCCAGGCGCCGGTGAGTCGCGCCTCGGGGGCGCTGCGCGATTTCGCGAATGAACTGGGCCGCATCGCCAACGACCTGCGCCTGCTCTCATCGGGTCCGACGACCGGCTTGGCGGAAATCGTTCTGCCTTCGGTGCAGGCGGGTTCCTCGATCATGCCCGGCAAAATCAATCCTTCGATGCCGGAAATGGTCAACATGGTTTGCTTCCACGTGATCGGTAACGACACGTGCGTCAGCCTGGCTTCCGCGGCCGGACAGTTGGAACTCAACGTTATGATGCCGATCATGGCGGAGAATATCCTCGAGTCCATTGAAGTGCTGACCTCGGCATGCCGACAACTGCGCCTACGCTGCGTGGAGGGCATCACGGCCAATCCGGACAGGTGTGAAGACTACGCGTATCGCAGCATGGGGCTGGCCACCGCGTTGGCGCCGTCGATCGGATATCTGGGCGCGGCGGCTGTGGCCAAACGCGCCTTTGCGGAAGGCAAAACGATCACTGAGTTGGTTCGCGCGGAGGGCATGTTAAGCGAGAAGGAGATCAAGCACGTCCTCAACCTTAAACGCTTGACCGGTCCGGACCCCGATCTGGCCGGAAAACCGAAAAAGAAGTAGTCGACCGCGCCGTGGAGCTTGTAAATCGGCAAATAGGAATTATTAAATAATAACGTCGCTGAAAAGAGTCGCCGCCGCGCTTTATGGCGCAGGACGCGCTCCGGGAACAAAAGGAGCCTTCGAATGATTATTCAAAAAAACGCACGCACGCAGGTCGATAGCCAAGCTTCTCCTCAGCCTCAACCCACGCCGATTTCCAAAAACGTCGGCTTGCGCGGCGTCACCGTCGCCGACTCGGCCATCTGTAAAATCGACGGCAAAGAAGGCGTCCTGCTATATCGCGGCTACGACATCGAAACGCTGGCCCGCAAGGCCACATACGAAGAAGTCGCGCACCTGCTAATCAAAAACAAACTGCCCAATCGAGAGGAATTGGCCGCCTTCAAGGAACGGATCGGTGAATACAGCTTTCTGCCTGAAGGCATTGTCGATGCGCTGAAAGCCATTCCGAACTCCACAAAGGCGATGGATGTCCTGCAGGGCGTTGTCTCGCTTCTGGCTGCCTACGATCAGGAGGCGGCGGAAACGACCAAGGAAGCCAACTACAACAAGGCGACGCGCCTCGTTGCGATGTTCCCCCTGCTCGTGGCGGCGTGGTACCGCATTCGCCAGGGAAAACACGTTGTGAACCCGAACCCCGAGTTGGGCATTGCCGGTAATTTTCTCTACACGATGCACGGCGAGATCCCCGACGACTTCGCCGCCCGGACCATGGACGTGGCCATGATCCTGCACGCCGAACATTCGTTCAACGCCTCGACGTTTACTGCCCGCCAAGTCGCCTCGACGCGCGCCACGATGTACGCCGCCATCGCCAGCGCCAACGGCTCACTTTCCGGAGAATTGCACGGGGGCGCCAACGCCCGCGTTTACGAGATGCTCCAAAACATTGGTCATAAGGACAACGTAGAAGATTTCGTTCTCGGTACACTTAATTCCGGCGGGCGCATCATGGGCATGGGCCACGCCGTGTACAAAACCCTGGACCCGCGCGCGAAGATTCTCGGCCCCATGTCGCAAAACCTGGGTGAGCAATCCGGCGATGCAACGTGGTACGAACTCTCTGAGGAAATCCTCTCTTTCACCAAAGAAGAGTTCAAGCGGCGCAAAGGCGTGGACATCAACGCCAACGTCGACTTCTTCTCCGCCTCGGTCTACCACTACATGGGAATTCCCGTGGATCTGTTTACGCCGATCTTCGCCATGGCCCGCGTATCCGGTTGGGTCGCGCATTACATCGAGGAGTTCTTCGCCGAGGTCTCCGGCAAACCCGCGCTCTATCGTCCTCGCGCTGACTACATCGGTAGATATTGCGGCGAAGAAGGCTGTGTCTGGAAGGACGTCGAAAACCGCGACTGATCCGCGCCGATAGCCGCCGAGTCCACTCCGCGTTGGGTCGAATGCCGGCCCCTTCCGTTCCCTGGGGTCTTGTCAATTAGTGCTGTCCAAGCATAATGACAACAATCATTCTGCACTGAGTGCCACTTTTGGAACGTGCCCTGAAGGAGTTTCGAGTGACTGCCATTCGCCAAGCTTTACCAACATACGGAACCGACCTCATTCCGACTCTCGACCGCGCGTACTTTGACGACTGCCTCGTTTTTTGCGCACCAGAAGCCTGGGAACTGGTCAAACACGAGTTTCATTTCCCGCCGAAACAAGTCGCCGTGCCCAAATCCATGGAGCAGTCTCGTTTGGAGCGGCAAATCCAGCGCGTCGCCCAGTGCGAAACCGTGTTCGGGATCGGTGGCGGCAGCGCCTGCGACGCGGCGAAGATGTTCGCCTGGAAAACCGGCGCTAAGCTGATTCTTGTCCCGTCGATCCTCAGCGCCGACGCCCCGTTCACGAAGTCCATTGGCGTGCGGGTTGATCATCGCGTGCGTTACGTGGGCGAAGTATTCCCGGAACATCTGCTGGTCGATTTTGAACTGCTGCGAAAAGCGCCGCCGAACCTTAACCGGGCCGGCATTGGCGATATCCTTTCCATCTATACCGCCCTGTTCGATTGGCGGCTCGCTCACGAGCAGACCGCCGAAGCCTACGATCCGGACATCGCCGCGCAATCGCAAACGCTGCTCGATCAACTCTTTGCCGGCGCCGACGCGATCCGCGAGAACACCGAAGAAGGCCTGGCGCTGCTATCGGAACTTTACGTCGGCGAAGTCCGTCTCTGCGAGCAGTTCGGCAACAGCCGCCCGGAAGAAGGCTCCGAGCACTACTTCGGCTATTGCATCGAGGCCTTGACTAAGAGGCACTTTATTCATGGCGAACTCATCGCCATGGCCGTCGTGCTTACGGCAATGTCCCAGGAACAGCCGCTGCAGCCGGTGCTCGATTTTCTGGCTGCGATCGACCTGGATTTTCGTCCCGCGCAGGTAGGCGTCACGATTGATGACATTCACGACACCTTGCTGGCGCTGCCGCAATACTTGGAAGAAGAAACCCAACTCCCCTACGGCATCTACCATCACCTGGGAATGGCCGAAAACCGGGTCGACGGTTTGATGACGAAGTTCGCGGAACCGGCCTGCTGATTTTTGGAGGCCACAAAATGCCTCGCGTGTTTTGGGTCGTAATTCTTCTCGTCTCCATGACCGCTTTGCTGATCGCGCTGCCCGGCTGCAACAACGACGATGATGAAAACGACGACTCCGTCGCCGATGACGACACCGGCAGTGACGATTCGGTCGTCGATGACGACACCGGCGATGATGACTCGGTCACCGATGATGACTCGGTCGTCGATGACGACATTTACCTGTGGTAGCCACAACGGTAGCCTCAATGCGACGCAGCGCGCGATCATCGAGGAATGGGGTGAGAATCCCCGTTGGGTGCTCAACGCCGTCAAAGGCGAAAACGACGGCGAAGTCGAGATCGTGGTCAACGGCCTAGCGATCGATGGCCTCGACGTTTCGAATTTCACGATTGTCGACAATCCTTTCCTGACGCCGGGCGCTACCGCCACGCTACGAGTTCTGCAGTGCGACGGTTTTGCGCGCTTTCATGAATGGATCGTCTTCACGGTCCTGGGCACCGACGGCAACCACGCCGACTACGAAGAGACCCGCGCGCTGCGCTTACACGAACCACGATTTTTTGTCGGCGACTGGAACGACTCCGGCGGCGGCGTTTTTACCGATCCCGAAGAGTACCTGGACCCGCTGATCGAGCCGCCGCTTGGCTTTGAGCCGGAAAGCTTCCTGCTAGTGAAGTCGGGAAATGAAACCGAACTCGACGGCGAAAAAATCGGCCCCAATCGATGGCGTTTCACACTATCGACTCTTCACGCCGCCGAGCAAGTCGCCGTGATTCCTGAGCCATAAGCCTTATATTACAGTTAGATAGGTATTCATAGTTAATGCATTTTGTTCCATTAATTAGCGGCTCTTCTTATGTTGTTTCTCAACTTCTTTTGCTAAGATAGCGTCCATGAAAGAAAAAGACCTCGCCCGTCGTGATTTCCTTTTCGCCATGGCCGGTACCGGCTGCGCGTTCCTGACCGGTTGCGAGCGTTCGAATACAACGCAGGCGATGGCCGCACCGCCCCTGGGGAATCAGTCGGGACACGCCGCCCGCTTCTGGCATGCCGACGGCGAAAATATTCAATGCGACCTCTGCCCTCAGGGCTGTACGATCGCCTCCGAAAAAATGGGCTTCTGCCGCGTGCGTCGCAACGACAACGGCAAGCTCGTCAGCCTCGTTTACGGCCAACCGGTGACCCACCACAACGATCCCATCGAAAAAAAGCCCTTCAATCACGTCCTGCCGGGGTCCAAGGCGTTTTCCGTGGCCACCGTCGGCTGCAACATGACCTGCAAGCACTGCCAAAACTGGCAGCTTTCCCAGGCCACGCCCGGTGACTTACGTTCGCTCTCTTGGTCGCCGGCCGAATTGGCGAAACGCGCGAAGGCCGCGGGCAGCGCTACGATCGCCTTTACGTATAACGAACCGACGATCTGGCCCGAGTACATCATCGACACCGCCGTTGAAGCCAAAAAACTTGGCGTTCGTACCGTTGTCGTGAGCAACGGCTTCATTAACGAGGCCCCGCAGCGCGAACTGGCGAAGAATATTCTCGCGTACAAAGTGGATCTGAAGGGATTCAGCGAGAAGTTTTATCGCGACATTTGCGGCGCGTCGCTCAAGCCGGTGCTCGAGGGCATGGTGCGCATTCGCGAGGAGAAATGCTGGCTGGAGATCGTCACGCTCGTGATCCCAACCTTGAACGACGATCCGCAGGAAATCCGCGCCCTGGCCAAATGGGTCTACACGCATCTCGGCGCTGACGTCCCCCTGCACTTCACCCGTTTTCATCCGATGTTTCAGTTGCGAAATTTACCGCGCACCCCGGTGCCCACTTTGGAAAAGGCCCGCCAAGTCGCGCTCGACGCCGGCCTGCGTTACGTCTACACGGGCAATGTGCCGGGGCATCCCGGTACGCACACGTATTGCCCGAAGTGCGGCGAGAAAGTCATCCAACGTTACGGCTTCACTGCCAAAGTCGTGGCGCTTGATGACGGTCGCTGTGCCAAGTGCGGCACGGCCATACCGGGCGTATGGTCGTAACGCGATTTCACTTGACACGCGGAGTTGCTCCCCAACAATAGGGCGACTTTACATATCCTGGATCGTAACGAATGCCCCTTTTCGATTCTAAAAACGGTTTCCTTCGTGATGGATTGCCAAGCGCACTATTTGGCGCGTTCATGCTTTTCTCGGCGGTGACCGTCTTCTGGCTGCCGGTTTACTTCTCCGACGTCCTCGGCTTCAGCGGCGCCCAGATCGGCCTGCTTTTCGCCTTGAATGCGGTTACCGGGATGTTGGCCGCGTTCCCCGCGGGTTTGGGTAACGACCGCCTGTCGAGCCGCTTCTGGGTCGTGTTGGGTCTGCTCACTCAAGCCGTGACTCTCGTGTGGTTCGACCACGTTGAAGCTTTCGCCATTTGCATCGTCGCTTATTTCTTTTGGTCGATGACCTTCAGCCTCTTCCGCATCAGCATCGAAACACAAATGCTGAAAACGGACTCCGGCGACAAAACCGCGCAACGCATCGGCGTATTCGTCGCTTGGCGTTTCGGCGGCTTGGGCGTCGGTTCGCTGCTGGCGGGTTTCCTGCTGACCCGTTTCGGTTTTCATGTGACGTTCATGTTTGTGGCGATTGTGTGCGTCGTGCTGATCGTTCCGGCCCTTCTGCTTCCGCGCACGCCGGTGCGCCGCGTGAACCTGCGCGAGTACGCCGCGGACTTCATGGACCGCCGCGTGCTGCTGTTCGTATCTTGGATGTTTTTGTTTTGCACGCATTGGGGCTCGGAATACACGTGTTACAGCTTGTTTCTGAAAAAGAGCCTCGGGCTTTCGCTACGGCAGATGGGCGCGTACATGGCCGTCGAATTCTCCGCCTTTCTTTTTGTCGGGCTGCTTCTGGCGCCGCGACTGCGGACGATGGCGATTCGCAACGCGTGCCTGATCGGCGGCTTGCTCGCCTCGGGAATCGGTTTGCTGGGCATGGTCAGTTCGAACGTGTTCGTCTCGGTGTCGTTCCGTTTCGTGCACGGGCTCGGTGACGCCACGATGATGGTGCTGATCTATTTAGGAATCGCCCGCTTATTCAATGCCGAGCGAATCGGCGGCAGCACCGGCGTGGTCAACCTGGCGATGATGACCGGGTTGATCGTCGGCGCGTTGGTCGCCAGCCCGGTGGGCGAGCATTTCGGATACGGCGTGCCCATCTGGGCCAGCGGCATGATGCTCGTACTCTTGGCCTTGCCCGTGTACCTTTGCCGTTGCCCCGCCGGCGCACCGGTCCACTCAGCCCGATGAACCCTCCGACCTCGTCATGGCGCACGGACTGGCTACCGAGCGCGCTATTCGGCGTGTTTTCCCTGCTCACGTCGGTGACGATGTTCTGGCTGCCCGTTTATTTCTCGGAGGAACTTGGCTATTCCGGCGCGCAGATCGGCTCCATTTTCGCCTTTCAAGCCCTCGCCTTCGCGTTGGCCTCAGTGCCCGCCGGGCTGGGCAACGACCGCATTCGCAGTCGCACGCTGGCGCTCGTGGCCCTGGCCGCCCAAAGCGTCTTCTTGTTGGCGATGGGCTACGTGAAAAGCTTTCCCGCTTTCCTCCTCGTCTTTTCCGGCTGGGCGTTTATGTACAACACGCTCCGCTTGACGATGGAAATGCAACTGCTCAAGCACGACGCCGGCGATCGCACGAGCAACCGCATCGCCTTGTTCGTCGCGTGGCGTTTTGGCGGCATCGCCGTGGGCATGATCATGGCCGCGATGCTACTCACCGCCTTCGATTTCCAATGGACCTTTCGCGTTTTGGCCGGCGTCACCTTACTACTGCTGATTCCCGCCCTCGCCTTGCCGCCGACTCGCGTGAAGCGTCAAGCCATGAAGTCGTACGTGCGCGACTTACTGACGCCACGAGTCATACTGTTTATCGGCTGGCTGTTTCTCTTTACGACTCACTGGGGCGTCGAACAAACCTGCTACGGCCTGTTCCTGCGCAGGAACCTGGGGCTTAACCTGCAGCAAATGGGCGGTTACATGGCAGCCGAGTTCGTCGCGGTCATCGCCGTCGTTTTGCTCGTGGGGCGGCGCCTCGTCGACCCGAAAGCTCCCCATCTTCTGATCGTCGTTTTCGCCCTCATCCTTTCGGGCGTAGGGCACCTGGGCATGATTATCGACAACCCCTGGATCTCGGTTCTCTTTCGCATGATCCACGGCTTCGGCGACGGTACGATCATGGTCGTGCTCTACCTTGGGGTGACACGCCTGTTCCACGTCGAGCGTCTCGGCGGCAATGCGGGCGTAATCAATCTCGCCATGACCGCCGGTATGGTCGCCGGCGCCATCGTCGCCGCTCCGGCGGGCGAGTACTTCGGCTATGAACATCCGATTTGGATCAGCGGCGTCGTGCTTCTTTTGCTGGGAATTCCGTTAGTGGTGCGGCACGTTCGTTCGAAGGCTAACGCTGACTCGGGATGAAAGGGTCGCGCCCTTCCAGCACGGCCACCACCTTCGCCGTGGCGTAGCGGCTCGTGATCAACGATGCGTGCCCCCCGTCGATCAATATATTTTTCGCGCCCTCCAGGGTGGCGCTTTCGGCCCGTACGAAAAAATCGTCCCGCGCCGCGAAGCACACAATGTCCACGTTGCCGGGCAACGGATCCTCGTGCAGTCGCTGAATGAAATCCGATCCCGGCGTCATTTGCCAAAGCGTCTTGATCAGCGGGCTGAAAATCACCATCCCCGGCCGGGTCAGGTGCGAGCCGTGAAACGGCGTGCCGATCGCCACCATGCGACTGACGTATTCGGCGAGGTTGAGTTTCTTCAGTCCCCACAGCGCAATCAGGCCGCCCATGGAATGCGCCAGGACGCTGATACGCGCAAACCCCATACGCTCGGAAAGGCATCTCAGTTTACCGGCCACGACTTCGGCGCTGTGTTCGATATCGCGGACGTTGAGCAATCCGAGGTCGATCGAGAACACCGGGAAACCGGCGCGTTTAAGGCGACGTTCCAGAAAATTAAGCACGCCGCGCGTACCCAACCATCCGTGCAGCATCAACACGGGTTGTCGAAATCCGGCGCCCGGTTCCCCGAATTCGTGTTCGGTAATATTTCCCTGCAATTCGGCCCAGGCATAGCGCATCGCTCCGATGGCGCTTTCCAGACTCATGGCCTGCATCCGAACGGCGTGACGAAGCATTCCGATAACGCCCAAAGGCTTGGGTTCGATATGCAGAAATTTCAAGCCTAGCCCGACGCACTTATCCAGCCGACAGCCCGGTTCCGTGATGCGCAAAACTTCCGCGCGCCCGATAAAGGGGCGGACGTCGTCGAGCAACGTGAATTCGAAATCGCAAATCGAACCGACATCCCACGGCGTTTTCACCCACACCAACATGCCCGAGGAACTGATGTTGCCGACCTCGGCTGCCTTGTGCTCGGAATGGTGGCGTAAGTGGGCGCGAATTTTTGTGTACGCGGGCACGCGGGGGAAAGATCTTTTTTCTAGAATATTTTTCTCACGCTTGGGCATCATTCACATTTTGACAAGCACTTTGAGGATGCGCGAGTCCCGCGCTGCATCAAAGGCCGCCAATACCTCATCGAAGCGGAACACCCTTTTAACGCTACCACGAATTTCCAATCGTTGGGAAGCGAGCAAACGTAAAGCGGGTGCAGAAAGGCCGCTGCCGGTTTCGGTCGCACAAATTGAAGGGTTTGGTCGAAAACCAGCGCCCGCATTACCAGGGAGCGCCTCCGTAGCGGAAAATCTCGCTGGGATCCACGTCGAAGGAAATACCGAAAACGTTCGTCAGAATCATGAAAATAATCGCCAGCGCCATCAGCATGATCACCATGGAAACCAGCCCCACGCCGCTGACCAACGCCATCGACAGCAGGGCGGCGCCCGTGATCAACACCGTCACCGCGCCGCGCCCGCCGTAGGGCGGGACGGGTTCGATTACCATCAGCGCGTCGCTGACCTCGGTGACGTTTTCGGAAGCCTTGTCAAAGAGGTCGCGGACGCGGTCAAACAAACTAAATTCCATCGATCGATTACTCCTCAAAGCCCGAGATCGTCGGCAATCTCCTTCAACGCTTCCAGGCTCAAATCCAAGAAATCGCTGAGGGGAATGCCGACCTGCTCACACTCGGCGATGATAGCGCGGTCGGCGCCGGCCGCAAAGGCCTTTTCTTTGTAGCGCTTGCGAACACTCTTGGGTTTGACGGACGCCAGCTTCTTGTCCGGATACACAAGGGCCGCGGCGATAACCAGCCCGGTCACGGTTTCACCCGCGGCCAGGGCGTGATCAAGCGTCGTTTCACGCGCCAGGTCCAGTTGCTTATTGTGCCGGCGAATGGCCGTTGTGATTTCCTCGTGCACGCCGCGCTCGGCCAGGAAATCCGCGCCCTGGATGGCATGCTCGGCAAGGTCCTCTTCCAACCAACCCAAGTCGATGTCGTGCAGCAAACCGGCAATCCCGTAGAAATCCGGATCTTCGCCCAGGCGCTCGGCGAGTTTCCGCAGAATCGCCTCGGAAGCGAGGCTGTGTTTGAACAGTCGGTCTTTGTGTCCCAACTTCTCCGTCAGCAGTTCGAAGGCAGTTTCACGCGTGATTCCGGGGTTCTTTCTTTCCATGGCGGTATTCCTTTCGAAAACGTCATGTTAAAGCCGCCGGCCGCCCCATGCAAGACGCGCTTGTGACAAGCGGCCGTCGTGGCTACGATGTCCCGATTCCGGAGGGCCCATGGATACTCAAGCCATCGTCGATTTTGCCTTGCAGGTCGATCACCTCGAAGCTCTTCCCCGCATGGGTTACCTGATGCGCGGCATTTCTCATCCGGAATCCGTTGCGGCGCACGTGTACGGCGTCACCTTCTGGGCGATGCTGCTCGCCGACCGCATCGCGGGTGCCGACACGCTCAAAGCGTTGCGCATGGCCCTGCTGCATGAACTGGGGGAGATCAAGCTCACCGACGTGCCGAAGATCGCCGAGAAGTACTTGCCCGCGGGCGCCAAGGAGCAGGCCGAAACCGCCATCGCCAACGAACTGCTGGATATACTGGGCGGCGACGGTGAGGCGTTCAAAGAGATGTTCGCCGAGTTTCAGGCGGCCGAAAGTCTCGAAGCCCGCATCGTCCGCGCCGCCGACAAGCTGCAGATGATGCTCAAGGTGTTGCGCTACGAAATGGACGGGCACCGAGGTATTCTCGGATTCTGGAACTACGAACCCAATTTTCGCGATTACGGTCTGCCTGAGGCTCGCGACCTGTTCGAGGAACTCCGTCGTCAGAGGCCGCAAAAACTGAACGATAACAGCGTCGAGCCGTAACGTGCGCTTGATTGCGCGTTCAAAATTCCCGTGTTAATAAGGATGTGCCCTTCATCCCAAGGAGAACTGCATGAGCGCTTCCCGCGGAAATAAGGAACTTAGCCTCCTCCAGCGAATTCTTTACAGCGCAGGCGAAATGGGCGTGACTCTCTCACCGTCGATTGTCGTGGGTTGGCTCCTGTATTTCTACACCGGTCAAGTCGACGAAGCGGGCAACAAGATATATATCGTCGGCTACGGCGCCTTTGCACTTATCAACTTCGTCGGCCGCTTGGTCGATTCGGTTGCCGATCCTTTCGTCGGGTATATATCCGACAAGTACACCACGCGAATGGGACGACGGATTCCCTGGGTCGTGTTCGGCGCGCCTTTTCTAACCTTGTTTTCCATTATGTTGTTTTACCCGCCAAGCTTTCCCGGTTCCTGGGGGAACGTGATGTGGCTGGTCGTGAGCCTTTCGGGTTTCTGGTTTTTCTATACGGCGGTCGTCGCGCCCTACTTGGCGTTGCTGCCGGAAATCACCTACGACAACGACGAGCGCATCGAAATATCAAGTTACATGGGTTACGGCGATGTCTTAGGAATGCTCGTGGCCACCGTCGTGCTTGGCATTTTCATCTTTATGGGCCACGGCAAAATGGATGTGTTGGTGGCCAATCAGAATAACGGCACCGTCGACGTGCGCTACGCCCTGGACGAACCGCCCGAAGAGGACGAGTTCATTCTCAACGATCAATTTGGACCGGTCGAGTCGATCGAAATGGGTGAAGGCCCGGTCGCGCTGGTTGTGGCCGACCTGAACGGCGACGAAAACCGTGAATTGCTGGCGGTCAATCCCGGCACCAATAGCGTGACCGTCCGCCAGGGCCTCGGCCGCGGCGTGCTCGGCGACCCGGTGCAATGGGCTATGGGCACGGCGCCGGCGTGGCTCGCGGTCTCCGACCTGAATCTCGACGGCCATCTCGACATGGTAACGGCCAATGCGGGCGATGACGGCATCGGCGTACGCCTCGGCACCGAAACAGGCTTCGGCGACCTGCAAAGCTATCCGATGGGCCGACGCCCCACGCAGGTAATTACCGCCTATCTCGACGACGACAAGTACCTCGATATCGTGACCGCCAACGCCGACGACGGCACGCTTGCGGTACGGTTGGGCACCGGAGACGGAACACTGGGCGATGTCGTCACCCTGCCGACCGATCCGCAAACCGCCTCGTTGGCCGCAGCCGACCTCAACAAAGACAAGAGGCTCGATTTGGTCGCAGCCTCCCCGGCGACTGGCCGGATCGTCAGCCGCCTCGGCGACGACGGGCGCGCCTATACGTACTCGGCCCGATTCGACATGGGCTTGAGCGCCGCCGCCGTAGCCGCCACCGATATCAATAACGACGGATACGCCGATCTGATTTCCGCCGACGCGATCTCCGGCGCGGCTTTCGTGCGGCTCGGTACCGGCGACGGCAATTTTCACGAACCGACAGCCTATCCGCTGTGCCCCAACGCCACCAACCTCTACATGCGCGACGTGAATGACGACGGCCGTAAGGACATCGTCACCGTTAGCGCCGATCGCGGCTTGGTGTACGCGTTGTTCGCCCTGGAAGACGGCACCTTTGAAGGACCGCAAAGCATGGACATGGCCGGCCCGGCGGCCTCGGTCACGGTCGCCGATCTCAATGGCGGCGGCATCACGGTGGGACCGATTCACTTCAAAGACGGCTACAAACTCGCGGCCTGGATTTTCGGCATCGCCATGATGCTTTGTTTCTGGCTTTCGATCTGGCGCGTCCGCGAAAAGCCGCACGACGCTACCAAGGAAGTGCCGTTCAAATTCTGGGAAGCGTTCCGCCATTGCTTGAAAAACCCGGCGTTCATTCCCTACGTCTTTTCCGTGAGTTTCTTCCGCGTTGCGGTGGACGTTCTCGTGGCGATGATCCCCTTCATGGTCGTCGTCATCATGGGTTTCACGGAAGACATCGCCGGCTTCTTGCAGGGCGGCATCGTCATTTTCGCACTGCCCCTGTTTGCGGTCGTCTACAAAATGTCCGCCAGAATCGGGAAGAAGAAGATATTCCTCCTGTCGCAATTATGGTTCGCCGCCGTTCTGCCCTTCCTGGTGACGATGAAGCACTTCCCCGTGTTCGGCTGGGCGGCCAACGCGATTGTCGGCGGCAGGTTAAACGACGGCGCGGTGATCCTCATTCACCTCTGCGTTATTTTTGTATTCGCCACCTTCCCAATCGCCTCGGTTTTCGTACTGCCGCGGGCGATCTTTGCCGATATCATCGACCTGGACGCCAAGCGTACCGGCTATCGACGCGAGGCAATGTACAACGGCATGGAGGGCTTGCTGACCAAATTCGCTGCCGGTATTGCCACGGTGATCGCCCCGTTGCTGCTCAAATATTTCGGCGATACAGTGGACAATCCCTGGGGGATTCTCTTGGCCGGCCCGGTCGCGGGCGTGTTCCTGGTAATGGGTTGGTGGTCGTTCCGTTTCTACCCAATCGAGAAGTGAGTCATGGATACAATACTGGCATCCGCGGTAAAAGTTGACATCACGCCCTATCTGATCCACGAGACCTATCTCGCCGGCTTCGGTCCCAACCGCCTGGCGACCGGTGTCTTGGACCCCCTCACCGCGCGCATCCTCTTCCTCGAAGATGAGAACGGCCCCGCGGTATGGATCAGCCTCGACCTCATCGGTTTCCTGCTCGGTGACGTTGACACGCTGCGCTCCCGATTGCGTGGTATCGCCCCGGAACGCATCTTGGTCTGCAGCACGCACACACACGCCGGGCCTGACACCATCGGCCTGTGGGGGCCCACCGTCGGCGGCGTGCCGATCAAAAACGGACGGGACCCCGAATACATCAAGTGGCTGATCGATCAGGTCGTGGCCGGCGTGCGGCGCGCCCGAGGACGTCGGCGCCCGGCGGTGATCGGCTTTGGCGAGGACGCCGGCGACAAAAGTGAGTGGACCTTGAACATCCGCCAACCCGGCTACAACGATCAAAGCATGGGCATCATGCGCGTGGACACCGTGGACGGTCGCCCGATCGCTTGCCTGACCAACTACGCCTGCCATCCGGAGATTTTGTGGGACATGAACACGAAGATCTCGCCGGACTACGTTCATTACCTGCACAAAGCCGTGGAGGACGCGACCGGCGCCGTCAGCATATTCATGAACGGTGCGCTCGGCGGCATGATCACCAGCGTCTTGGATGACGACACAGGATACAGCGACCGGCGGCGCTTCTACCGGAACATGGGTCGCGCGTTTGGCGAAATCGCCGCGGCGACCTGGGAACAAATCCGCCCGACGACCATCAAGGAGATCGTGCATCGCCACCAACGGCGTTGGTTCCCCGTGGACAACAAGCAGTTCACATTCATGGCGAACCTGGGAGTTTTTCAGCGGGAATTCCGCCGCAACGAAATCGAAACCCGCATCGACTTTTGGCAAATCGGTTCCGCGCAATTCGTAACCTTGCCCGGCGAACCGCTCCCCTCGGTCGGCTTTGCCGCCAAGGACTTGCTGACCGGCGATCCGGCCTTCCTTTTCGGCCTCGGCAACGACGAACTCGGCTACCTCGTTAGTGATCGGGAAGCGGATGATCCGCGTTACGCCTACGAACGTTCGATGTCGGTCGGTCCTGACGCGACGAACCTTTTTCTGGAAACCATTGATTCTCTGGTTCGCGCAAAATGAAAGTGATCGCCCTCACCGGCGGTATCGGCTGCGGCAAAAGTGTCGTCGCCGCGATGTTCCGCGACCTTGGCGCGCCAACCCTGGACGCCGACCAAGTTTCGCGTGATGTCGTCGAACCCGGCACGCCCGGTTACAACCAAATTCTCGACCTATTCGGAAATGACGTCCTTTGTGCCGACGGCGGTATCGACCGCGCGAAGCTCCGCGATGTTGTCTTCCGAAACGAGGCGGCTCGACGCGATCTCGAGGCAATCATTCACCCGCTGGTCTTTCAACGTATCGCCGAATGGATCGCCGAATGTGCGCAAAGAAACCTGGTGATAATCGCTATTGAAATCCCGCTGCTTTTCGAGGTGGATACGCCGGATGTTTTTCACGCCACCGTCGCGGTCGTGGCGCCGCGAGCCACCCAAATCTCGCGTGTTGTGAAGCGCACGGAATTGGACGCGGCGGCCGTGGAGCGCGTGGTCGCCGCGCAAATGGACCCGTACGAAAAAGCAAAACGCGCCGATCATGTGGTGGATAACAGCGGCGACCTGGACAGGACCCGGCAGCAGGTCGTGGCAATATTCCACGCCCTAACCGCTTCGGACTAGTCGACCGTATACTTGTCGCCCGCCGCCAATATGCGAACCTTGTCGCCGTATGTCGAGCGAATCATGCCCAAGGAAAACTTGTCCGAATCGTGAGCCGAAACGTAAAGCTTCTTGACGCCGACTTCCTGCAAGGCAACGGCAAGCAACCCGATTTCCTCCGGTCGATTACGCAGCCAAGGCTGCCGCCGAGACACCAGCCAACGCCACGGAAGCCTGACCTCGTCATCAAGCAACGCGTGCAACCCACCGATGTATGCGTAGGTTTTCTGGCCCGTGAGATGCAACGCGTAGGCCAGAATCGGCAAGACCTCGGGGTGCGCGTCGGCGACGATGCAAACTAGTCCCTTTCCGGCCAGATTAACGATCAGCATCCGCTCATAGACGCGCCCGAAAACGTAGAGTCGACCCGGCAGGCGCGGCGACACGGCCACGCCCGGCGCCAACTTATGCGGCGTCTTCGCGTTCCGGGACACCGAGTAGACGGGTACATCCGAGAAATCGAGTTCCACACCCGACCGCCCGGTCCACGCCGCCCAAGTGCCGCCCACGTGTTCGCGGTGATTGTGGCTCAGCACGACCGCGTCGAGCGTGCCGACGAATTTTTCCGGATCGTAGCCGAGCGCCTGCAGGTTGTGGCATAGAGGCGACGGCCGTTCGCGCCACCGCCGATCGCCCACGTCGAACAAAAAGCGCTTGCCGTCCACCTCGATCAAATAACTCATCCCGGCGTCGCCGATGAGTCGATCGCTGGAGGTGTGCCATTCGAAAAGAACCTGAATGCTCATCTGCTGCGCTTCGCCGATATCGAATTCGTCGCTTTCCGTCACCCTCTCGATGCGCCGCCACGACGCCCTGTCGCGCAAACTTCCCAACAGAAAACGCAGCCAAAGCACGACATTCAACACCACAAACGACGCAACCACGCCGATCGCCGCGATTCCAAGTACACGCAGGGCGAGAAAAACGAATTCGCGCACACCAACCTCCAACCGGGCCGGTATTATTACACATTTCACGGGTGAATGCGTTCCGCAAATGCGATATTGTAGACGAACTATGACGACGCGTGACGACCTTATCGCCCGGATCGAAACGGGTGCCGCGAATATGCGGAAACAACGTTGGGGAACATTGCTTTCCGAACTCACGGACCACGTCTACCTGGTCGGCGGAACCGTTCGCGATCTGGCCCTGGGCATCGAACCGAAAGATATCGACCTGCTATTGCCGGCCGGGCACGCGCTGGACGTCGGTGAGCGTCTGGCCAAAAAACTCGGCGCGCGATTCGTCCTGCTTCACGCCGATTTCGGCGTCTGCCGCGTCGTGCTGCGGCCCGAGTACTGGCTTGATCTGGCCGATTTCCAAGGTGCTACGCTCGAAGAAGATCTCGCGCGGCGCGACCTGAGAATCAACGCCGTCGCCCTGCGCTTTCCGGGCCCGGCCGAACCGGTCGACCCGCTCCACGGCCTGGATGACCTGTCGGCCGGTATCGCGCGCGTGCCTTCCCCGGAAGTGCTCGCCGCCGACCCCGTGCGCGTGTTGCGCGTATTTCGTTTCGCCGCGCAATTCGATTTGACGGTAGACGAACAAACAATCGCCGCCTGCCGCGACCACGCGAAAAATCTGGCCGAGACGCCGGGTGAACGCGTGTGGGAAGAACTGCGCCGGATCCTCGGCCACGCCCGCGCCGCGCCGTGGATCGCCGCACTGGATGAGTGCCGCATTGTGGACGCCCTTTTCCCCCCGTTGGCCGCCGCCGCCGGGTTTCCGCAACCGGAATATCATCACCTCGATGTTCGCGATCATTCCATCGAAGCCGCCAAACAGGTTGACGCCTTGGTGCGCGACGAATTTTTCGCTCCGGCCCTCGCCGAGCCGGAAAATCGGGCGATGCTGCGGCTGGCCGCGCTGCTGCACGACGTCGGCAAACCGCCCAGCGCGACGCCTGATGAAAAACGCGGCTTCACGCGTTTCCCAATGCATTCGAGGCTCGGCGCCCAATTGAGCGCACAAATGGCCGATCGATTGCGCCTCTCCAAGAAAGAGAAAAAGCGTCTCGTTCGCCTAGTCGATGTGCACATGCGGCCCCACCAACTGGCCGAATTGCACGCCAACAACCGGCTGACTTCCCGCGCCGCACGCCGCTTTTTCGTCGACTTGAAAGAAGATTGGCTGCTGGCCCTGGCACTCGCCCGCGCCGATTTGCTCGCTACCAATGGACCCAAAGCGCCTCCAGAGGGACTGGCCCGCGCCAAAGCCTTCGCCGCCTTCCTCGCTTCGGAGAGGGAGCGCCGCGGCGCTCCCGGCGAGCCGCTGGTTTCCGGCGAAGAGATATTGACCCTGGGCGTACCGCCCGGGCCTGCGGTGGGTCGCTTGCTGGAGGCCGTGGAAGAAGAGCGTTTCCGGCGTCCGTCACTCACGCGTCGTGAAGCGCTGGACCTGCTCGCGCGAATCGCTCACAATGAAAACCTCATCCAACCAAAGGACTCGAACTGATGCGCCTCGACCGACGCCGCGCCAACGAAATGCGCCCCGTAAAATTCACACGCGGTGTATCCGACCACGCCGAAGGAAGCTGTCTGGTCGAATTCGGCCTAACTCACGTTCGTTGCACCGCCACAGTGAATGAGCATCTTCCACGCTGGCGAAAAGCCGAAGACGGCGGCTGGGTCACCGGCGAATACGACATGCTGCCGCGTGCCGGTCACGAACGCAGTCCCCGCACCGGTGGGCGCGGCGGGCGGGCGCAGGAAATCAGCCGCTTGGTCGGCCGCAGTTTTCGGGCCGTCACCGATCTGTCCAAGTTGCCCGGCGTGACCATCGTCATCGACTGCGACGTCCTGCAGGCCGACGGCGGCACGCGGACCGCGGCGATCTCCGGCGGCTACATCGCGCTCATCGACGCCCTTCGTTATTGTCGCGAGAAAAACTTGATTCAACAGATGCCGCTGCGGGATTCGGTGGCGGCGGTCAGCGTCGGCCTAGTCGATGGGAAAGCCTATCTCGATCTCTGTTACGAAGAAGATTTCTCCGCAACGCTCGACGCAAATTTCGTGATTACCGGTCGCGGCGATCTCGTGGAAATCCAAATGACCGGCGAGGAGGCAACCTTCACCGAAGAAGATTTGCATCAGTTGTTGGGTTTGGCGAAACGCGGCGTCCGCAAACTCACGCGGTTACAACGCGTGGCCACCGGGCCCGTGCGCTTTCTCCGGAGCGGCGGGTGAATATCCTCGTCGCCACCGGTAACGCGGGCAAACTGCGCGAGTTGCGCCAGCTTCTCGAACCGCAGGGGCATCAAATCCTCGGCTTAGGCGACCTCGCGATCACCGAGGAACCGCTCGAAGACGGCGCGACGTTTCGTGAAAATGCGTTGAAAAAAGCGGACTTCTTTGCCGAACGAAGCGGCATCGTCACCATCGCCGACGACTCCGGCCTTTGCGTCGACGCCTTGGACGGCGCGCCGGGTGTGTTTAGCGCTCGTTACGCCGGACCCGACGCGGATGACGCCGCCAACAACGAGAAGTTGCTGCGCGAATTAGCTGATGAATCACATCGCGCGGCCCATTTTGTTTGCGTCGCCGTTTGCGCCAAACCCGGTGGCGACACGGTGGACTCGCGCGGCGAATGCAGCGGCGAAATCGTGGCGGCTCCGCAGGGCGACGGCGGCTTCGGCTATGACCCCTTGTTCTATGTGGCGGAATACGACGCGACCTTCGCGCAACTGCCGCCCGATGTAAAAAACCGCATCAGTCACCGCGGCAAAGCCATTCGGGGGCTGGTCCATCAACTGGCGGATTTCTTGGTGCCGTGACCCGCGGCGCTACCAATCTCGCCGTTCCTGTGGCAAGAAAGAAACGATGAAACTCATCATTCAAATTCCGTGCTTCAACGAAGCCGCCACGTTGCCGGGCACCCTCGCCGACCTGCCGTGCGCGATTCCCGGTTTCGATGAGGTGGAAATCCTCGTCGTGGATGACGGCAGCACCGACGGCACGGGGCAGATCGCGCGGGATGCCGGTGTCGATCACGTTTTGCGTTTCGTCTCTAATCGGGGCCTGGCCGCCGCGTTCCGCGCCGGTTTGGACAAAGCGCTGGCCCTCGGCGCGGATGTCATCGTCAACACCGACGGCGACAATCAGTATCCCGGTACGGCAATCCCCGAGTTGGTAAGACCGATTGTCGACGGTGAAGCCGAGTTGGTCGTCGGCGTCCGCAACATCGAAAACGTTCCGCATTTTTCGCGGTTCAAGAAACGTTTGCAGCGTGCCGGATCGGCCGTCGTGCGCCGCTTTTCAGGCCTGCGCGTGGAAGACGCCACGAGTGGTTTTCGCGCTTTCTCTCGACGCGCCGCCACGCGCTTGAACGTCATCAATCGCTACACCTACACCCTCGAAACACTCATCCAGGCCGGGCGCCAAGACCTCGCCGTGGTGACCGTTCCGATCGACGTGAATCCGAAAACCAGGGAAAGCCGCCTCATTCGCTCGACACCGAAATACATTTGGCGCAGCGCCATCACGATCGTCCGCATGTTCATCACGTATGAACCCTTGCGCGCGCTCGGGTCGATCGCGGCGTTGCTTCTCGGCGTGGGAATGCTCATCGGCATGCGCTTCGTCTATTTTTACTGCACCGAAGGCGGTCGCGGTCATGTCCAAAGCCTGATCCTCGCCGCGATCTTGATTATCATCGGCTTCCAAACCGGCGTCCTCGGCGTGCTGGCCGACCTCTCGGCGACCAACCGGCGCCTACTCGAAGACCTGCTCGCCCGGTCCCGCCAACGAACCCGGGATGACGGATCGTGAGCTCCGACGCCACGCGCGTCCTGTTTCTCACTACGAGTTTCCCGCTCTATGCGGAACATTGGTCGGGCGTGTTCGTATATCGCCAAGCCCTGGCAATTTCGAAATGCGGTTGCTCCGTCACAGTCCTGGCACCCGGCGCCCCGGGCGCGGCGACTCGCGAGACCATCGGCCCGCTGCGTATCGAACGCTTTCGCTATCTTCCCGAACGCGCGCAGCAAATCGCCTACGGCGGCGGCATCCCCGCCAACCTGAAAAACAAACCCTGGCTTTGGCTTGGCGTGCCCGCGTTTGGCCTGAGTTTGATACGGGCGGCATCGCGGCTGGCTCGCGATCACGACTTGCTGCACGCGCATTGGTCTTTCGCCGGGGCGCTCGCCTCCTTGAAGCAGGTGCGTCGCGAGAAGCCGCTGGCCGTCAGTTTCCACGGCAGCGATTTGGCCCGCGCCGACGGCCCTTACGCAACTTTCGCCCGCCGCGCCGCCCGCGCCGCGAACCTCGTGGTCGTGCATAGCGACGATATGCACCGGCGCGCTTCGGAAATCGGGGTCCCGGGGGCGAAAATCCTCCAACTGCCCCATGGCGTCGATGCCGGTGAGTTCACGCCGCGAAAATCAGCGGACGGTCCGTTTCGTCTCGCCGCCGTCGGACGCTTGAGTTCGGAGAAAGGCTTCGACTTGCTGCTGCGGGCGATGAGCCGAATCGAGACCGATGTCGAATGGCGCCTGGAGATCGCCGGCGAGGGGCCGCTGCGGTCCGAATTGCAGTCGATGACCGAGGCGCTCGGGCTCCAAAAACGCGTCATATGGCGCGGCGCTTTGCGACAATCGGACGTAAAGAAGGTCTTGGAGGACGCCGATTTGCTTCTTATCCCGTCCTATCGGGAAGGATTTAACGTCGTCGCGCTGGAAAGTATGGCCGCGGCGACACCGATTCTCGGCACTCGAGTCGGCGCTTTGCCCGATTTGGTGACCGAAGCAGAAACCGGTTGGCTGGTCGAACCCGGCGACGAGGAAGGCCTCGCGCGGGCCGTGGAGCGATCTCTTGCCGACCGCGCGGCGTGTCACCGCATGGGTCGCCTTGGGCGGGATCGACTCCAAAAGCACTACTCGCTTGTGACGGTGAACGAACCGCTCGTGGCCGCCTATCGGGGATTGTTGGAATCGTGATGGATATCTATTTACGAGGAGTTGCGGCATGAAAGCTCTCGTACGGGTGGTCGATGGACAAAGCACTTTCCGGTACCCGATCACCGGTATCCTGCAACGAATCGGCCGCGACCCATCCTGCGAGATTTTCCTCGACGGCGAGGAAGTCAGCCGACGCCATGCCGAGCTGACCCAAACCCACGAAGGGATATTCATCCGCGATCTGGAAAGCGGCAACGGAACCTTTCTCAATGCGCAGCGCATCGCCGGATTGACTCCCGTGCAAGTGGGCGACCGTGTGGGTGTCGGCAAGCATTTGCTCGTGCTCATCGAGGAAAAGGACAGCTATATGGAAGCCACCACCGCCGGCGACGAGGACCATGCCCGCCACCTGCGCCTGCCCGCCGCCGATTTCCCGCCCGAGGTGGAGTCTGCCACCGACGACACGACGGTGATCGCGCAAACTCAGCAACTCAAGGCCGATCTCGGCGCGCTGACCGAAGAGGGGAAAACGCGGCCGCGATTGGTGATCGCCACGGGCCCCAAACGTGGCAGCATCGTCGTGCTTACTTCGCCGGAAATCGAAATTGGTCGTAGCCCGGAGGCGCACCTGGTGCTGCCCGACAACCAGGTTTCGGCGGCGCACGCGCGGGTCGTCTCGCGCAAGGGCGCTCATTATATTTACGACAATCGCTCCTTGAACGGCGTGCTGGTCAACGGCAGCAAGGTCCGCGGTGTGCCGTTGAAAAGCGGTGACCACATACAACTCGGGGAAACGGTGATGGTGTACGAAGACCCGGCCCATCCGGTGCCGTCACGTCCCGTGGAAGTGGTGGCGGTGAAGAGTGATGAAGCGCAATCGCACCGCTGGTGGCTGTGGGTTGCCGGGGGCACCGTGATCCTCGCGGCTGCGGTTGCCGTGGCGTTGTTCTGGTTTTGACGGCGCCACGGCTTGCGAAAATGAGGTGCATGCCTTACAAAAAGCACACGCCTTTGCGTGAGGTTGGACAATGAAAAGTGCATGGATTTTCTTGCTGGTTGCGGCTTTGCTGATTTCGTTCGGCAGTGTCGCCGGGGCCGAAGAGCGAATCATGGTCGATTCGCTGGTGGCGACCGTCGAGAACGAAACGATTTCCATTGAAGATGTCTATGTCGAAACCGAGATTCTAGCGCGTACCAAAATCTGGTTTTCGCTGACCGAGGTTCCGGAAAATCCGACCGAGAAGCTAGCGTTTCAGGAAATCATCACGCGCAAGCTCCTGTATATGCAGGCGCGCAAAATGGGTTTCGCCGAGGTTCCTCCGGAACGCGTCGAGGCTGCCATGGCCGAGTTTCGCGCCACTTTCTCCAGCCCGAAGGCCTACCATGACTGGTTGATGGAGCACGATCTTCGTGATCCGGGCGTGAAACAAACTCACAAGGATCTCGAACATTTCCGCTTGATTACCAAGCGCTTTTATCGCCGGCTGGTGATTGCCAACTACCTGGAGAAAAAAATCGCCGTGCAGGTTAAGCTTGGACGTAATGCGTATCTCGAAAAGAACGAAGCCAAGCTTCGGGCCGCGGCGCCAGGCGCAACAGAAGAACAATTGATCGAAATGGCTTGCAAAGCTCTCTATAACGAGAAACTGCAGGAACACATCGCGGAATTGCGCGAACGAAGCAACGTCGTGATTATCCGAGGTCGCTTCTTGTAACAAACGTTGACACCCCCGAGGTGCGGTGCTAGCATGCCGCGGATTTTTCGCGGCTCGAAAAAATGGGAGATTTCCCTTGCGATTCAGTATTTTATGGGCCTTCGTTGCCATTTCCTTATGTTTGTTCGCACCGGCCTGCGACCGGGGTGACTCCCCCGACCCGGCCGAACCGCTCACTTGCGTCGACCACATCGAGGATGAGGCGTACCTCGGGTCCTACCGCGCGCTGCTCGGCGTGGGCGACGGCGCTTACAAAGCGCTGCAACTGTTTTTTGACTCGCCCGGTCGGTTCAATGTCGTTGCCGCTTTGAACGGTCCCAGCAGTGCCGTGCGGCGACTGGCGGCGCTCAACGAACACCTCGAGAATTTCGATCTCTACGGTCAGACCGGTGACGGCGCTACGCAGTTGCAGGCCGATCGCGATCTGGTCGCCGCATTCGGCAACGCGTTCTACATCAATCCCGACAGCGCCTTCTTCCCGCCCGGCGTAACGGCGGCGGATTTCGACAATGGCGAGCCTGTCTCCCTGCCGCCCATGATCAGCCCGGTCGATCCCGACGGAATTTTCCCGGTCGTCACCGTATACGATGACCGCGGCGCCCCTGTCGATTTCGTCCTCGCGCACGATCTGAATGCCAATGGCCAACGCGATGCCGGTGAGCCCTTGGTCTTGCGCCTGGCCGAACCCTATGACGACGTGAACGACAACGGCGCTTACGACCCCGGTGAGAGCTTTGACGACGTCGGCTTGGACGGCGTCGACGCCAGCGGCGATTACGGCGAGGCAAACGGCCGCTTCGACGCCAACCCACGAGTGGCGCGGTGGCTCGACAATGACCCGATAAACCTGGCCGCGACGGCCAACATTCCCCTCGAAGGCGGCTACGCCGGCAGCATCTATCTCGATTCGCTGCGCGAGGATCCGCGCGGGTACAACGAACAAACCGCCGCGTTGGCCGACGTGCTGGCGCTCCGTTTGGACGAAGTGGACCGAACGACCGACGACTTCTGCATCGTCAACACCCTTGGCCGTTATGACGACTTCCTCGGCGACTATCCGGTATTCACCAACTCGTTCTGGCTGCCGGAAAAATTTTCGTATTTCGATCTCCCGGCTTCCGACGCCGATTTCTGGAGCGAGGACGATGCAGCGTTTCGCGCCGCGCGCCTCAACCAAGCGTTGCGCTTTTTGTCATTGCGCATGCCTAACGGCCTCGACGACAGCCCGAAAGAAGCGCCGGTGATCTGGCAGGTACGGGAATTTTTCAGCGATAACCTCCAGAATTACGTGCGTTTCGGTGTCGGATTCCCCGCCGGGTATTTCGACGACTTCAGTAACTGGAAAACCTTCCCGGTCTTGTACGTCTTTCACGATTCCAACGACGATCTGAACGATTTGCGCCAACTACTCGTTTATCAAGGCGACCTGGCGCGCCGCCTGCTCGCCAAACAAGCGTTGATTATCGTAGTGGACGGCACCCGTGAAGCCGAAGGCCGTTCGGGATTTTCGCACTATGTCGACCAGGCGGCCGATGAATTCGGCGGCGACTATGGCGTCGTGGTGGAAGAACTCATCACGCACGTGGAAAGCCGTTTCCGCGTCCAAATCGACATTCACGACCGCGACGATGACTAGCATTGCTCTCCAACCGCCGGAAATCAGCATCGATTGCGCGATGCCCGACGACTTGGAAGCAATCGCCCACATCGATGCCGAAGCGTTCCTGACCCCCTGGCACATCGACAGCTTTCACGACGCCCTCTCCCGCTCCTACGCACTGTTTTTCGCGGTGCGCAACGGCGGCGAACTGATCGGGTATTCCCTCGCGTGGTTGGTCGCCGACGAACTGCACATTTTAAAATTCGCCATCGATAAATCATTTCGCTCGTGCGGGCTCGGACGGGAATTGCTGGAAGCCACGCTGCGCCGCGCCAAGGCCAAGGACGCGTCGATCGCGTGGTTGGAAGTCCGGCCGTCCAATCGGGAGGCTCTGGCGATGTACACCCGCGCGGGTTTCAAAGTAGCGTATCGCCGCCGCCGGTACTATTCGGATACCGGCGAAGACGCCATTATTCTGGTTTTCTCGTTATCCGAAGACGCGGAGGAAACGTGACGGCCAAGTTCCTGCAGGACGTGCCGGTTACCGCCAACGAACGGCTGAATGAAAGCCACTTTCGCCTGTCCTTCCGTTTTCCAGAACTTGCGCAAACCGCCCGCCCCGGACAATTCATTACCCTTACCCGCCGTCTGGATGACTTCCGCCGCCTCCGCCGGCCTTTTTCACTCCATCGCGTCACCGATGACGGCATCGTCCAAATCCTGGTGAAGATCGTCGGCGAGAGCACGGCTGCTCTGGGGAATATTAAAGCCGGCGATACCGTCAACGTTTTGGGGCCGTTGGGTGACGGCGCGTTTGTCGTAGACCCGACACGCCCGCGCGTATTGATCGTCGGCGGCGGCATCGGCATCGCCCCTTTCCTTTTCCTGCTCGACGAAATCACGCCGCGGAAGGATTTCGCCCCCGAGGCTTTCTTTGGCGGACGCACGGCTACGGACTTACCGGCGCTTGCGGATTTCGAAGCCGGCGACGTACCACTGCTGACGGCCACCGAGGATGGTTCGCTTGGTCACCGCGGCCTGGTTACCGAAGTATTTTCGCCGCGCCTGACCTCCCTACCCGCGGCCGAATGCCAAGTGCTCGCCTGCGGCCCACCGGCGATGCTAAAGGCCGTCGCCGAACAAGCGGCCGCCGCTGGAGTACCCTGCCAAGTAAGCTTGGAAAACATGATGGCCTGCGGCGTCGGGTCCTGTCGCGGCTGCGTCGTACAGGTTGTCGAGAACGCGGCGGACGAAGGCATTCCCTACCTGCGCGTCTGTCACGAGGGCCCGGTGTTTGAAGCCTCGCAATTGGTGTGGAGCGATCTGGCATGAGTGAACCCGATCTACGAGTCGACTTAGGGCGCGGCCTGCTGCTGAAGACTCCCGTGATGGCCGCCTCGGGTACGTACGGTTACGGCGTCGAGTACGAAGACCTCACTGATCTGGCGGCGGTCGGCGCCATCGTGGTCAAGGGGTTGTCGCCGGAGCCTCGCCGCGGCAATCCGACACCCCGCATTGTCGAAACGCCGTGCGGCCTGCTCAACTCCATCGGCCTGGAGAATCCGGGCGTCGAGCGTTTTCTGGAACACAAATACAAACGCCTCGTGGAGCATGGCGCGACGATTATCGCCAACGTGTACGGAGAATCCGAAGACGACTACCTGCGTGTTGTCGAGCGCCTTTCCAGCCCGGAGGCGGAACACGTTCTGGGCCTCGAACTCAACGTAAGCTGCCCGAACGTCAAAGCGGGCGGCGTCGTTTTCGGAACCGACGCCGACGTTCTCGGCCGACTCGTGCAACGCGTTCGGCAAGCGACCGACAAGCACCTCATGGTGAAGCTGACGCCGAACGTCACCGATATCGTATCGCTCGCGAAAGTCGCCGCGGAGGCCGGGGCGGATTCCCTGTCGGCGATCAACACGCTGCTGGGTATCGCCGTGGACCTGCAGACGCGCGGCGCGATGCTCGGCAACGTGACCGGCGGCCTCAGCGGACCGGCGATCAAACCCGTCGCGCTGCGCATGGCGTGGCAAGTGGCGCAAGCCGTTGACGTGCCGGTCGTCGGCATCGGCGGCATCGCCACCGGCGAAGACGCGTTGGAATATGTGTTGGTGGGTTGTCACGCTGTGCAGGTCGGCACGGCGAATTTCGTCGATCCTCGTTCGCCCATTCGCATCGCCGCCGAGATGGCGCTCTGGCTGAAAACCGAAGGCCTACCGAACCTCGCCGCACTGCGCGGCACGTTTCGCGCAACGCCTTAGAATTCGCAAACCCCGCACCGCGCCGTCACCCAGTTCATCAGAACCGTCACGATCGCCTCGATGCCCAAGGTTTCGGTGTCGAGTTCGAGGTCGGCCAGCGCCACGTAAAGCGGGTCGCGTTTGGCGAAGACGTCCTTGATTTCCTCAATCGGGTCGCCGCCCTCGGTCAACGCGGGCCGGTCGTCCGATTCCGCCACACGTTTCGCCATCACCCGGGGCGAGGCATGCAGGTAGATGATCTGCGTTTCGCGTTGCAGCACGGCGCGATTTTCCTCGTCCAAAATGATGCCGCCGCCGGTGTCGAGAAAACCGCCCTTACCCGGCTCGACAATGCTTGCGAAACGCGACAGGCAGGTCTGCAAAGCTTGTTTTTCCAGTTCGCGGAATGCGGGCCAACCGCCGCTTTCCACAATTTCCGTGACGGTTTTACCCGCCGTCTCGACGACCTCATCGTCGGTGGCCAAGTAGGGCCACCCGGTGAGATTCGCCAAACGTTTGCCGACGGTCGTCTTGCCGCCGCCTCTTGGTCCGATAAGCGCGAAAATCATTTTCTTCCTTCTTCGTAGAACGCCCGCTCCATTACGTCGAATGGCGGTTCCTTATTCGTCCACAAACGGAACTGGTCGCACGCCTGATGCAGAAACATGCGGTCGCCGCCGATGGCCGTGCCCCCAGCGGCCTCCGCCGCCTTCATCAGCGGCGTGGGCAACGGTTGGTACACCACGTCGAGCAACACGACGCGCGGTCCCATCCATTGCGCGGGCACGGGCGTTTGGTCGATCCATTCCCCACCGCCGACCGGCGTGGTTTGAAACACGCATTCGCCGGACATGACGATGCCGGGCGCTTCCGGATCGTCTATTCCGCAGGCGGACATCGGGATGCCGGCGTAGGCGAATTGCTCACGGAAATGCTCGGCACGATCGCGACGGCGGGCGAGGATCGCCACGTTTTTCGCCCGGCTGCGCACCGCGGCACCCACCGCAGCCCTAGCCGCCCCGCCGGCGCCGATCACGACGACAGCTTTGTTGGTGAGAGTCACGTTACGTTCGTCCAAGGCCGCAAAAATGCCGCTGACATCGGTGTTGACGCCAAGAATGCCTTGTTCTTGAAACACCAGCGTGTTGATCGCGCCCAATTCGCGGTCGACGGTCATCGTCACGTCGGCGAGGCGCAGCGCGATTTCTTTGTAGGGCATCGTTACGGCGAGGCCGCCCCAACCCTTCGCCCTGGCTTCGGCGACGACGGCCTCCGGGGAGTCGGTCGAGACGGCGATAAAAGTGTACGGCAATTCGAGAGCCGCGAATCCCGCGTTATGGACGGCGGGGCTTTTCGACTGCGAGACGTCGCGCCCGATGACGCCGAAGAACGTACGGGACTCGCTTTGGGGTAGTGCGTTCATTCCATGGCCGCTTCGAGAATTTTTTCGGTTAGCCGCTGCGGTCCGCGAACGCCCGCCGTGGGCGCGAAGTTGTTGATCAACACGGCGAAGGCGTACTGGTCGTTCCGCGCGTCGTAGCAATAGCCGGCCAGCGACACGACACCGTTAAGCAATCCGGTTTTCGCGCGAACCCGCTCCCGCAAAGGCGATTTCTTGAAGCGATACCGCAGGGTGCCGTTTACGCCGGCGATCGGCTGCGCGCTCAGATACTCGGGAAAGAGACGCGGATTGTTGGCCATCCAGGCCAGCAGATTCACCATGCTGTGCGCGCTCTGTAGGTTTTCACGGGCCAGGCCGGAACCGTCGAAAACGACTTCGCCCTCTTGGTACAGGCCATTTTGCTTGAGCCAGGCCGTCACCGCCGCGGCACCCTTTTCCCGCGAGCCCGGCACGCCTTGTTCCACCGCCCCGATCGTGCGCAGCAATTGCTCGGCGGTGAAATTGTTGGAATAGCGGTAAAGGTGCCGGACAATCTCAGAAATCTCCGGCCCCTCGTGCTCGCAAATCACGTAGCCTTTGCGGCCGATGGAA
Organism: Candidatus Lernaella stagnicola; assembly: GCA_030765525.1. Lineage (NCBI taxonomy): Bacteria > Candidatus Lernaellota > Candidatus Lernaellaia > Candidatus Lernaellales > Candidatus Lernaellaceae > Candidatus Lernaella > Candidatus Lernaella stagnicola. The sequence continues at coordinate 20,796 of JAVCCK010000041.1, read as the reverse complement.
CCGGCCCGATTGACGCCCGCGACCTCGATGCCGACGCTTTTCATCATGGCGCGGATCGTGCCCAGCGCGAAGGGCAAGGGATCGCGGATCGCGTGATAGGTCGGGCCCGGCCGGGCCGTCCTGCCAATTTCACCGCTGATGTGCGCCGTGCCCTGGTTGAACGACAGGTAGGTTTTGTTCACCATCCCATCCACCGTGGCGATACTGCCCCGCACCTTCAGATCGTCGGGATGAGGGTCAAACGTCGTTTTCGCCGGCGCGCCCACTTCGCCACCACCTCGCACGGAAAACGCGACCGTGTTGAAATTCACCGATAGCGCGCCCAACGGCGCATGGTAGGCGCGGTACGTTTGCCGGCCCCACTCGGGATAGAAGCGCACCGCGTCGTGGAAGGTGTCGTCGCCCACCAGATCGCCGGTCACCTTTTTTACGCCGGCGATTTCCATCCCATGCACGAGTTTCCAGACTTGTTCCATCGTCAAGGCCGGGTCGCCGCTGCCCACGACGTACAGGTTGCCCTTCACGACACCGTGGCGGTCCGGCAGCCGGTCGGCCTTCACGCGGGTTTTGAAACGATACTCAGGCCCCAACAAATTATAGGCAGCCGCGCCGGTAACCAATTTGTTGGTGCTGGCCGGGATGCAGAGTCGGTTCGGGTTGTGTTCAAAAAGCACTTTGCCGGTTTTCAGGTGCTTGATTTGAATCGTCAGCTTGGCGTTTTTCAGAATCGGGTTGCTTAGGAGCCGTTTGATTCTCTTTCGCTGATCGGCGGAGAGCGTGGGGCCCGCGGGCACTTCTTCCTCGGCGGGCGTCATTTCCGGCGTGTCCGCCGTAGGCGTCGGCGAAGCGGCCGGTGTGGGATCGGTTTCCGCCGCATGTACACCGAAGCAAACGACGACGAGTAGTAGGATCAGGGCGAATACGGCATACGCTCCGCGACGCTGCGACCAAGTCATGACGTTCGGCTCCCTCCAACGGTTTGGAAACAGGTTAAAGACGCCCTCGCTTCCTGGCAACCCGCCGTGTGACCTTGCAATGCAGTTTAGCCCGGTTACAATGCGGCGTTTCGTATATTTGAGACGATTTCGGAGGACGACATGGCAACGCTCTACAATGCGAACAACATTCGGGCCGGACACATCATCGAATACGAAGGCGAACCATACAAAGTGATGAACGCCAAGCACATCACGCCGGGCAAAGGGCAAGCCGTGATGCAGATCAAAATGCGCAACATCATGACCGGCGTTCAGCGCGAGAATCGTTTCCGCGCCACCGAACAGGTCAAACGCATCGTGCTCGACACGCAAACCATGGAGTATCTCTACGAAGACGGCGACATGGCGCATTTTATGAACAACGAAACCTTCGAACAAATGGCCATGCCGCTTGAGGATGTCGCCGAACAACTCAAATTCTTGTTGCCCAATGCGACGGTCGACATGCAACTCCACAACAGCCGCGTGATCGGTGTCGAACTGCCGAAAATCGTCGAGCTACGCGTCGAGGAATGCGCGCCGTACATCAAGGGCGCCACGGTCACCAACCAGACCAAACCAGCCGTCCTGGAAACCGGCCTCGAAGTCCAGGTGCCGGGATTCATCGAACCCGGCCAAGTCCTGCGTATCGACACCGAAACGGGCCAGTACGTCGAGCGTGCCCGGGACTAAACGCATCCCTGTAATTCTTCTTTCGTGAGGTCGCGACCGGCCAGCGGTGCGCCGTTCGCTTCGGTGGGAGGCCTCGCTATTTCTTGTAACCCCGCGGATGGGCTTGGTGCCACGCCCAGGCGGACGCGATGATCGATTCCAAATCCGGGAACCGCGGCTCCCAGCCCAGTTCCCTTTTGATTTTGTCCGCCGCGCCGATCAACGCGGGGGGATCGCCGGGCCGCCGGGGCGCCGTCACAGCCGGAATCGGATGGCCCGTAATGCCGCGGGCGACTTCGATGACTTCCTTGACGCTGTATCCGGTGCCGTTTCCCAAATTGAAATGCGTCGCCTCTTCGCTCTTTTTCTGCATGGCCAAAATATGGGCGCGCGCCAGATCGACGATATGGATGTAATCGCGAACGCACGTGCCGTCGGGTGTCGGGTAGTCTTCGCCGAAAATGGAGATATGCTTCCGCTGGTCGAGCGCGACTTGCAGCACGATCGGAATCAAGTGGGTTTCCGGATCGTGGTCCTCGCCTAGGCCGTGGGCCGCGCCTGCGGCGTTGAAATAGCGCAGGATACTGTAGTTGAGGCCGTGAACGCGGTGATACCACTGCAACATCTTTTCAAATGCCAGCTTGGTCTCGCCGTAGGGACTGGTGGGGTTTTGCGCGATCTGCTCGTGTATCGGAACCTCGTTCGGTTCGCCGAAGGTCGCACACGTGCTTGAAAAAATGATGAAGTTGACTCCGGCGCGCATCATGGCGTCAAGAATGCGCTTCCCGACGACCACGTTGTTTTCGTAGTACAACTCCGGGTAGGCCATGCTTTCGGGCACGAGACTGTGTGCCGCGAAGTGCATGATCGTTTCCACTTCGTAGTCGCGCAGGACGCGGGTCAAGGTATCCGAGTCGCCGAGTTCGGCTTCGATAAACTCGGCGCCCGGCGGTACCGCGGCGCGGTGACCGCGGTCGAGATTGTCGTACACGACGACTTCGTAACCCGCATCCAACAATTCCGCCGCCGTGACGCTGCCGATGTAACCGGCGCCGCCGGCCACGAGTACGGTCATGGGATTAATCCTTGTAAATCACGTTCTTAAAGTGATCGATTGTTTTCTGGAGCCCTTCAGCCAACGGCACAACCGGCTCCCACTCGAGAATCCGTTTGGCCCTGGAAATATCCGGTTGCCGCACCTTCGGATCGTCCGCCGGTAGGTCGCGATAGACGAAGTCACCTTTGGAACTAGTTAGTTCGCAGATCAACTCGGCGAATTGGAGGATCGTCATCTCGTGTGGGTTGCCCAAGTTGACCGGGTCGGTCTCCTCGCTCATCAACAAGCGGTCGATGCCGTCTACGAGGTCCGATACGTAGCAGAAACTGCGGGTTTGGTGACCGTCGCCGAAGATCGTCAGCGGCTGCCCTTGCAGCGCTTGGCCGATAAAGGTCGGCACGACGCGCCCGTCCATCAAACGCATGCGCGGACCGTAGGTGTTGAATATGCGCACAATGCGTGTCTCCACGCCGTGCGTGCGGTGATAGGCCATCGTCAGGGCCTCCGCAAAGCGTTTCGCCTCGTCGTACACGCCGCGCGGGCCGATGGGATTGACGTTACCCCAGTAGCTCTCCTGCTGCGGATGCACCAAGGGATCGCCGTATACCTCGGAAGTCGACGCCAACAGAAAACGGGCGCCCTTCTCCTTGGCCAAGCCAAGCGCCTTGTGCGTACCCAACGCGCCGACTTTCAAGGTCTGAATCGGCAATTCCAGGTAGTCGATGGGGCTGGCGGGGCTCGCGAAGTGGAGAATGAGATCGATCGGGCCGTCGATGAAAATGTAATTGGTCACATCGTGCTTGATAAACGAAAAGTTCTCCGCCGTGATGTGCGCAATGTTGGCCACATTACCCGTCAGCAGGTTGTCTATCGCGATCACCTCGTAGCCCTTGGCGACGTAGTAATCACACAAGTGCGATCCAATGAAACCGGCACCGCCGGTGATCAGAATCCTTGGCATCATCACTCCCTTCCGGTCGTTAATTCACCGCATCCCGGCCGATCGCGTAATACGAAAAGCCCAGTTCCCGGAGTATGCCGGGCGTGTATAGATTGCGGCCGTCGAATACGACCGGCTGGTTCATCATTTCTTTGATCCGTGTGAAATTCGGACGCCGGAATTCGTTCCAGTCGGTCACGACGATCAGCGCATCGGCCCCCTCCAGGGCTTCATACGCGTTATCGCAAAGCACCATCCGGCCCGCGTCGTAAACGTCCTTCAGATTGTAGGGTTGAACGGCTTCTTCCATCGCGGCGGGATCAAAGGCGCGAACCATCGCCCCTGCGGCGACCAGATCGCGAATAATAAATTTGGCCGGAGCTTCGCGCATGTCGTCGGTTTGCGGCTTGAAGGAAAGCCCCCAGACCGCGAAGGTTTTGCCGCTGAGGTCCTCACCGAAGTGTTTCTTCGCCTTGCGAACGATGACCGTCTTCTGCGCTTCGTTGACGCGATCGACAGACGAAAGAATATCGAGCGTCATACCAAAGCGCTCGGCCGTGCGGGCCAGCGCCCGGATGTCCTTCGGGAAGCACGAACCGCCGTACCCGACGCCCGGGAACAGGAATTGCGAGCCGATGCGCGTGTCGGTACCCACCCCGCGCCGCACGGCGGTAACGTCGGCGCCGACCGCGTCGCACAGGTTGGCGATCTCGTTCATAAAACTGATCTTCGTGGCGAGCATCGCGTTGGCGGTGTACTTGGTCATCTCCGCGCTGCGAATATCCATGAAGATGATCGGATTGCCGGTGCGAACGAACGGCGCGTACAACTCGCCCATCATTTCCTTGCACTGCTCGGTACCGGCACCGATGACCACGCGGTCGGGGTACAAAAAGTCGTTGACCGCCGCGCCCTCTTTCATGAATTCGGGGTTGGAGACCATGTCGAAGGGTTGATCGGTTTCGCCGGCGACGGCTTCGCGCACCAAGTCGGCCGTACCGACCGGAACGGTGGATTTATCGACGATGATTTTGTACTCGTTCATCGCCCGACCGATTGCCTTGGCCACTTCGAGTACGTGGGAGAGGTCCGCGGAGCCGTCTTCGTCCTGCGGCGTGCCCACGGCAATGAAAATGACCGAGCTCTGCTGCACGCCGTGCACGAGATCGGTTGTGAACACGAGTCGGCCTTCTTTCGTGTTTCGTTCGACCAGGGTGTCAAGTTCCGGCTCGAAGATGGGGATCTCTCCCCGATTGAGCATGGCGATTTTCTCTTCGTCCTTGTCGACGCAGATCACGTCGTGGCCGGTTTCGGCAAAGCACGTACCCGCCACCAGGCCCACATAGCCGGTGCCGATCACACAGATGTTCATCTAATCCACTCCTTGACGAGTTGGTTCAATATGCGTTTTCCCTGGCCGCCTTCGAGAACAGCGTCATCCAAATGATGCGCAGGTCCAGCCAAAAGCTCCAGTTTTCGATGTAATACAAATCACATTCGATGCGGGGGCGCAAATCGGTGTCACCGCGCCAGCCCTTCACCTGCGCCCAGCCGGTCAAGCCCGCCTTGACCTTGTGCCGCAACATGTATTTCGGGATTTCGGTCCGGAATTCCTCGATAAACACCGGCCGCTCCGGTCGCGGCCCAACGACGCTCATCTCGCCCTTAAGGACATTCCAGAATTGCGGCAGTTCATCGAGATTGGTGCGGCGCAGGAAAGTGCCGATCCGGGTGCGCCGCGGATCGTCTTCCCTCGCCCAGACCGCACCGGTATCGGACTCGGCGTCAGCGCGCATCGACCGGAACTTGAAGATGTCGAAGACCTTCCCGTCCAGCCCCATGCGCTCCTGCCCGTAGAACACGGGCCCCGGACTACTGAGTTTCACCGCGATGGAAATGGCGGCGAAAACCGGGGCGCCGAAAATCATGACCGTCCCGGCGAACGCGATATCGAAGGCTCGCTTCAACGCCGCGCCCCAGCCCGACATCGGCGTCTGCTTCAAACTGATAACGGGCAGCCCCTCGAAATCCTCCACGGCGCTGCGCAGCACAACGAAATCCATCAAGTCGACTACGACCTTGACGTCGATCATCTCTTCTTCGAGGTTGTTGAGCACCGCACTCAAACGGTCGTGGGCGCTGATCGGCAACGCGACGTACACGCGTTGGACATTCTTCTCTTCGGCGACGCGCTGCACTTCTTCAACGGTGGCCAGCACCGGAAGGCCGTCGATCTCGGTGCCGACTTCTTCCTGCCGGTCGGCCAAGAACCCCTGCACGACCTGCCCCAGATCCGCGCGCCTATGTAGGCGCTCGACGAGCGACCGGGCGAGTTTGCCGGTGCCGACGACCAAGCAGCGTGTCACGCCCTCGCCGCGCCGCAGACGAGCGAGTTGCCAGCGGTGCATCGCAACGCGAACCCCGACAATGCCGAGCGTGGACAGCGTCAGGAAAATCACCAATACGATTCGGCTTGGCTTGTAGGCGCTGATGAAAAAGGTGACGACCACGAAAGTCACGAAGGCCAACAAGTGGTTCCGCAGGCCCCAGAAAAGGTCGCGTTGCAGACCGGCGGCTAAACCGCCGCCCAGTAGCGGCCGCAGCCGAAGAACCACCGCCCACACCAGCAGGGCCAACGCGGCCAGCGCGGCATAGTGCGCAAAGGGCGGCACGTGATCGATCAACAGCGGTATGAAATTGAAGCGAATCGGGTACGCGATGAGCCACGCCACGACTACGACGGCCAAATCGGCCACCGTTTGCACGCTGCGTAAAAACGTCGATCGTTCGCCGATCATGCTGCTTCATACCTCGGGTATCAAACTTCGCTTGAAAGCCGCGCTCAGTGTAGCCAAACGGACGTTTTTTGCAACGCGGCCGCGGTTTATTGCCGCGCTTGGAAGTCCTTAAAGGTCTGGTTCACATGAGTTTCGATCTTCCGCCGAAACACTTCGCGGTCGAAGCTCAGCGCGTGCGCGCGGATGGCCTCGGAGTCGAAACGATCTAGGTTGCTCTCAAGGGAAACAATCGCCGCGGCGAGGTCGTCAACCGTCTGGCGGGCAAAGAACACGCCGGTGGGCGTCTCCTCGTCCAAACCGCGCACCGTTTCCAAAGCGCCGCCCCTCCCCAGCGCGATGACCGGCCGGCCGGATGCTTGCGCCTCCACGGGCGTGATGCCGAAATCTTCCTCGCCCGGAAAGATGAAGGCGCGGCACGTGCGATAAAGTTCGTCGATGGTTTCGTCTTCCTGCCACCCCAGGAACTCCACGCCCGGACCGGCCAGCGGTCGCAAGCGGTCGACATCCTGACCCGTACCGACAACTTTCAATTTTCTGCCCAACTTGGCGCAGGCTTTGACGGCCAGGTCGATTCGCTTGTAGGGCGCCAGCGCGCTGACGCAGAGGTAAAACTCTTCCGGTCGCCCAATGGAAAAGCGTGCCGTGTCGACCGGCGGGTGAATGACCGTCGCATCGCGGCGGTAATATTTGGCGATACGTTTGGCGACGTGGCGGCTGTTGCACAGGTAGTCGTCAACGCGGCACGACGACGTGACATCCCACATGCGCAGGTAGTTGGCGAAAAATGAGATCAGCAGCCGCTTGAAGCGCCCCACGCGAGCCGCGCCGAAATAGTCTTCGAACAGGTCCCACACATACCGCATCGGCGTGTGCAGATAGCTCACGTGGCAGGTGCCGGGCGCGGTGATGACGCCCTTGGCGACGCAATGGCTGGTGGAAACTACGAGGTCGTAGCCACGCAGATCGAACTGCTCGATGGCGGTCGGCATCAGGGGCAGATAGTTGCGATACCACTTCGCGGCGCGGGGTAGTTTTTGGATAAAACTGGAAAAGATGCGGCGATTCTCAATCGTCGGCGAGGTTGATCCCGGCACGTGCAGCAACGTGAAAAGGTCGGCGTCGGGCCAGATTTCGCACATGACCTCCAGGACCTTCTCGCCGCCGCGCATTCCGGTCAACCAATCGTGTACCAGCGCGATTTTCATTCGCTCCCCTTTCCCTTCGCCTGCAAGGCCGTCACGACGGCCTCTTCAATCTGCGCCATGCGGACATCCCACGAATTCCGCTTCGCCTCGGCCCGTCGTGCTTCAAGAGCCGGTGGCGCCGCGAGAGCCTCGCCCACCGCGGTAATAAAGCCTTTTTCGGTTTTTGCCAAGCGACACAATTCCGGCCGGTCGCGGTACGCGTCGAACGCCGGCAGGTCACGGGCGACAATCGGCTTTTCCGCCGCCATGTATTCGTAGAATTTCATGGGGAAGCTGCGCCGCGTGCTCTCGTTGTCATGGAGCGGCAGGATGGCGACGTCAAAGGCGGCCACGTAGCTCGGCAGCGCGTCGTACGGCACGCGATCGAGCAAAACGACGTTGGGCAATTCCCGCAACGAAGCGACGTCGGTATGCGGGTCACCCCACCCGACCGGCCCGATCAGCACGATGCTCGCATGCGGCATGGCGCGAGCCAGCGCGGCCATGAGAGGCACATCGGTTTTGTAGCCGGAGATATTGCCGTGATAACCGATAATCGGCCGCGGCAAGTCACGTAATGCTTCCGGAACGCGGCGATCGGGACGCGGGGCGAAGTGTTCGACGTCCGCGACGTTCCCGAAATACTCGATATTGGCCGCGCGGCTTTTCCGCTCCTCATACAAGACCGGATTGGTGACAATCGTCAGGTCGGCGGCGGCGAGTAAGCGGCTTTCCATCTCCCTGATTTCCGTCGCCGGTACGCCCGGGTTGGCCGCGTAGTCGTCCACGCAGTGGTATACGACGAGCGACTCGTCAAGGTCGCCGACGAGAGTCGCGCCCAGCGGTAGAAACGACCACAGAATGGGTTTTTGCATGCCGAATTTCGTCGTCCACGCGCGCAACGTGCGCCGCAGATTCCACGCGTTGAACGCGCGAACGGTTCCGCGGCGGTGTAGCGGGAGGCTGACCGGCGCGACGACCCACAGGTTGTTTTCGACTTGCCGCGCGCCGCTGGTCCATTCGCCTAGCTTTTTCTTGATTTTCTGCCAGTCGCCGCTCGAAGCGGTGGGCGGACGCAAGCCGAGGTTGTTGACGTAAAGCACGCGATTGTGCTTTGCCAGGCGGTGCATCACGTGTTGGGAGTTGACCCACATCGCGTCCCAGGCGGCGCTGGCCAAGCAGACGATATCGCGGCCTCGAAGCGTCAAATTGGTTTCCTCAAAAGTGCGCCGTCATCCTAGCCGGTCGCCGCCCCTCGGGCAACGAAGGGTCAACTCACGAGTGGTTTGACGACGGATTCGATGGTCTGTGCGCAAGCGGCCCACGTGTGCTTCTCAACCCATTTTCGGCCCGCCTCGCCCATTGCACGCGCTTTCGCCTCATCGGAAAGAATCGTCACGACCTTGGCGGCGATATCCGCCGGGTCGTCGCCGTCGCACAACAAGCCCGTGCGGCCCTCGTCGATGGCTTGCGGGGCGCCGCCGCTGTTGCCCGCCACGCAAGGTGTGCCGAACATCGCGGCCTCCAGGAAGACGATTCCGAAGCCCTCAACGTCGTACCCGACTTGGCGGTTGGGCAGTAAAAAAAGATCGGCGCGCGCGTAGGCTCCCGCCAGTTCGGCGTAGCTCAAGCGGCCGGTAAAGATAACGCGGTCGCGCCACGGCGAACCGGCGACTTCCTTCTCGATATGTGCGCGCTCCGGCCCGTCGCCCACGATGACCCAGACGGCTTCCGGCCGGGACTCAAAGATTGCAGGCAACGCTTTGACGATGTTGTCGTGACCTTTTCGCTTTTCGACACGTCCCACGGTCAGGATGACTTGCTTGCCGCGTAAATCGACGCCCCCGATCTCCTCCAGCGGCGGCGTGTCGGCATCCAGCGGGCCGGAATCCGCGCCCAGCGGCGTCACGATCACGCGCCGGCGATCAACATAGTGGCCGACGATCTCCGCCATGAACTCACCGGTCGCCACGACGCGCAACGCGAGACGCAACACGACGCGCAACGCCAAGAGCCTGATGCCGCCGGCCTCGCGCTCGCGCAGAACTTCGCTGCCATGCACGAACACGACGTAGGGGCAGCCGGTCAGAATGCGAACGACCATCATCGGCAGGCCGTTGGGAAAGGGATAGGCGCAATACACGACATCCGTCTTTTGATCGCGGATGGCGTCGGCGAGGTAAATACCACTGATGATGAAACGCGCGATGTAGCTGAACACCCGCAGCACCGCGCCGATGACGCGATTGCCGTGCCGCCACTCCAAGCGGGGCATGCGCTTGATCGTATAGGGTTGGTCACGGTCGAACGATTCGTCGCCGGGACAATGCCGGGTAACGACGACCGCCTTCTCGCCGTAGTAATGGGCGAGGCGCTCCATATAGATTTGCACGCCGCCGTAGTCCGGCAGGTAATCGCGGGAGGAAATCAGTACTCTCATAGGTGGTCCTCGCGCTTCTCCTGATAGACGTTTTCCAAGATGGTCAGCATGCGTTCAATGCGATGCTCCCAACTGTTGGCGCGGGCCAACGCCAAACGTTGTTCCCGATGCGGATCGTCGGCCAGGCGGCGTTCCACCGCGTTCACAAAATCTTCCGGCGTCGTAATGAGGTCGACCATCGGCGTGTATTTTTCCAATTCCGCCATTTTGGTCGCGACGACCGGCTTGCCGGTGGCGAGGTATTCGAAAAATTTGAGTGGTAGTACGCCTTCAATGTAACGGTTGAGCTTATAGGGGATCATGCAAACGTCGAAACCCGCCATGATCGCCGGCAGTTCGTCGATATCTTTGCGCCCCCAAAAATGGGCGTTGCGGTGCCGGATGAGTTGATCGACGCCGAAACCGCAGTCGGGGCCGATGAACACGAAGCTCCAGTTCGGTCGCAAGCGGAAGAGCGTGGCGAGCAGTTCGCCGTCGAGCTTGTAGTTCACGGCGCCGACGAACCCGATCACCGGCCGTTTGATATTCCTGATGCGGCCTATCGGCTTGGCGGTCGTCGCTTTGTGAAAGTGGCCGAAATCGGCGACGTTCGGCACGAAGTACGTGTGCTTGTTGTAGGGCCGTTTGGCTTCGAACAAACTCTGCGCGGTAGTGAAAACCGCGTCGACGGACTTTAGCAGCCGTTGCTCCATCTTGCGCGTGACGATGGCCCAGGCGCCGGGAAAGGCGCTGTATTCGTCCACGCAGTCGTAACACGAGACGGCGCTGTCGATCTGCGTCAAAAAGGGCTGCGCCGTGGGCGGGTAGCACCAGAAGATCGGCCGCGAAAAACCTTTCTCTCTCATTATGCTTTTCACGCCGCGAGACGCGTACGCGATATTGGCCCGATTGACGGACCATATCTTGTTGCCGAACGGCGCCGCCGCCGGCGGCCGGTACACCGTCACGCCGCAATCGGCGGTATAGGAATCGCCGCCCAACAGTTTCCGTTGCCCGGCCCCCACGGCTGCCAGCGGTTCCACGTAAATGATGTCGAAGTACTTCGCCAAACGAGACGCGACCTGCTGCTTATTGGTCCACAGCGGCGCGTCCCAATCGGCAGTAGAAAACATCAAGATTTGTCGAGGAAGGTCGAAGCCTGCGTATATCTTCATGGAACGACATCCTGTGCGCAACGAAAGCCCAAAGCGGCGGTGTATGTCTCCGGCGGTGCATTTTCGCGGAAGGATACTCTGGCGAAATACGCGGTCGACGCGAAGTTGCCGCCGCGAATGACCCGACGCTCGCCGTCCGGCGGGCCTTGCGGGTCAACGCCGTTGTGAGGCCACAGACCCGCATCGTAGTAATCTGCGTCATAGTAATCGGCGGTCCATTCAGAGACATTGCCCGCCATTTCGGTCAACCCGAACGGAGACGCCGCCGCGGCGTAGGTCCCAACTTCGACCGGACGCGCGTGGCAGGTCTCTTCGTATTCGGCGTCGGCGGAAAGTGAATCCGCCCGCGGGATCGATAGGTTGGACAGGCCGCAGGTCGGTTCCTGCCACCCCCACGGAAAGGTTCGCTCGTCGGCCGTACCGCGCGCCGCCTTCTCCCATTCGGCCTCGCTCGGCAAGCGGCGTTCGCGCCAGCGGCAGTAATCATCGGCCATCTGCCAAGTAACATTAGTCACCGGGTAATCGTCGAAGGCGCGATTGGAATAGTAATCGGCGCGATCAATGCTGCCGGCGCTTCGAGGGTCCTCGCAACGCCCCGCCCCTACGCAGGCGCGGTACTGAGCGTTGGTCACCTCATGGATCTCGACTCGATAGGCGGAGACATAGGTGCGGTGCTCGGGCTGCTCGTCGGTGAAAGGTTCGTCAGGCACGCCATCGAAAAAACCGGGGCTGAAATCCGAACCCATGGTGAAATAGCCGGCCGCGACAAATACCGTCGGCGACGCCGCAGCGTCCCCATAGAGGTCGCTGTCGAGTTCAAAATCGTTATTGTATTCACAGGCGACGAACGCCAGTAGCACGAAAATCGGCACCAACCAGAAGTACCGCAAAAAATCGCTCCTTCAGCGCATTGGGCCCCCGCCAAGGCGCTCGTTTGGTATAATGTGTATGTTCATACTAACTCACGCGAACTTTCTTTTGAATACCGGAGATATAGACATGAGTAAGAGATTGATCGTTATTGGAGGCGTCGCAGCCGGCACCAGCGCGGCCAGTCGAGCGCGACGCGTGGATGCTGATCTCGAAATCATCCTGTTTGAAGCGGGCGAGCATATCAGCTACGGCGCGTGTGATGAACCCTATTTCATCAGCGGTGTCATTCCGAGTTGGGAAAACCTGTTGGTGCGTTTGCCGCGCGTGTTCCGCGAAAAGCAAAACATCGATATCCGCCTCGGGCACGAAGTGACGAAGATCGATCCGGAAGCGAAGAGCGTCACCGTGTTGATCAAAGAGACCGGCGAAACCGAGGAATTTAACTACGATACGCTCATCCTCGCCACCGGTGCGCGACCGCGTCCGCTGCCGCTTCCGGGCCACGACGCGCCCAATGTATTTCACTTGAAGTCGTTGGACTCGGCGCGGGCCATCGACACATTTATCCGCGAGCGCAAACCGCGGCAGGCGGTGAGTATCGGCGCCGGATTCATCAACCTGGAAATGGCCGAAGCGCTACACGCGCGAGGCGTGGAAAACACGATCCTAACCCGCAGCCCCCTCCCGGCGGGCCGGCAGTTCGAACAAGAGATCGGTGCGTTGATTGTTGACGAGCTGCGAGAGCGCGGCGTGCATTACGAACCGAGTCATCCGACTACGGGCTTGAAAACCGACGCGAACGGTTGGGTCACCGCCGTGCAAGCCGGTGACGACAGCTTCGATGCGGATATGGTGTTGGTGGCAATCGGCGTGCAGCCGAACGTAGAGATCGGCGTTGCTGCGGGCGTAGCGGTCGGCCCTACCGGCGCATTTGCCGTGGACGACCACCTGCGCACGAATGTGCCGGACATCTTCGCGGCGGGAGATTGCGCCGAAACAATCAACCGCATCAACGGCCAGCCCGCCCACTATCCGCTGGGCGACATCGCCAACAAGCACGGCTGGACCGCGGGTGAAAACGCCGCCGGCGGCGACCTTACGTATGGCGGTGCGCTCGGATCGTTTCACTTCAAATGCTTCGAACTGGAAATCGGTGTGACCGGCCTGACCGAAGCCCAAGCGCGCGAAGCCGGCTTCGACCCACTGGTCAATCTCATCACGCACAACAGCCGCGCTCACGCGCAGCCGGGGAAGCAGAAGATTACCGTGCGCCTGGTGCTGGATCGGCAAACAGGCCGGATTCTTGGCGGTCAGGTGGCCGGTAAGGAGGGCGCGGCGTTGCGGATTAACACCCTTGCCGTCGCGGTGCACGCTGGGATGACGGTCGAAGAATTAAACGCCGTCGACTTTGCGTATGCGCCGCCCTTCTCGCCGGTGATCGACCCGCTGCTGATTGCCGCTCGTACTTCCGTTAAGAAGTTGGCGAAGCAGGTTTCTTCCGGCTGACGAACCAGCGCAGTAACCACTTTTTACCCGGCAGCGGTAAGCTGGCTAACAAGTCGGCGTGATCGGGGCGGAAGGGTCGCAAAACCAACAGCAAGAGCGTGAACGCGACGATCCCCGCGATCAGCAATGCGGGCACCTTCCCCCAAAGCGGCCACGGCAGCGCGCCCCGCAACCAGAAAAGCAAACCGCCCATGCCCACCCCCGCCGCGGCGATCTTCGACAAGAAACGCCAGGGGTACACCGGCTGCAACGCGCGGTGAACAATGCGCCACTCATAGCCGATGCCGGCGACAACCGCGATACTGGTCGCGATCGCCGCGCCGAGCGCCCCGTATTGCCAAATCAGGATGAGATCGAGGATGAAGTTGACGGCCCCAAAAACAAGCCGCGCTTGTACCAGCGCCTTTTCCTTGTCCATGCCTTGCAGGAAGTTGGCCGTCAGGCTCCCCATCTTGGCGAACGACAGCGCGAAGAGCAGCACGATCATCGGGCCGAACGCGCCGTTGGCGGTGCTTTCGGGATACAGCACGTGCAGAATGTCGGCCCCGATAATCAGCCCGCCGATAAAAATGGGGATGACGAACAGGTACAAATATTCCATCGAAACCGCAAAAATGCGGCGCAGTTTATCGTAGTCTCCGGCCGCGGCCACCTCACTGATCATGGCCAGCGAAACCCCTTCGGAGAAGGCGTTGCCGAAGAACGACACCGACTGGAACACAAAATTGTAGGCGATGACGTAGAACGCGATCTGCGCGGGTTGATCCAACAGGAGCGTTAGCAGCAGCACGTCCATCGGTTTTTGCAGCACGAAATGCAGCACGTTGTAAACGTAGCTGAAGCCGCTGAAACGGATCACGCGCCAGATCGACGGCGGCTCGCCGGGCTCGACCGGTTCCCGCGCTATCGGATTCTCGCGTCGCCAGCGCCACAGGAAAAGCGCGGCGGTTGCTCCGTAAAGTACGACCAAGCACGCCAGCACACTTGCCGGGCCGCCGCCGAGCTTCACCGCGATGGTCGCCGCGACCAAGTACAATGCGGTCAGCGATGCTTGGACGAAGTTGATGAATTTCTGCTCATAACGGGCGACGAGGACTCGCGCCAAGAGATTCTGCAGGCCCAGGCCCACCAGCATAAATGCGGCGAGGCGCACCCAGATATCGCGCGCGGGGTCTTTGAGTAATACCTCGGCGAGCCACGGCGCCGCCCACCAAATGCCCGCCGCGACCGCCAAAGAAAGCACCAAGCGTGTGAGCAAAGCCTGGCGGACCAAGCGGCGCTCGCCGCGCGCTCCCTCTTGCATGAGCGCTTGCGGGACGAAGCGCAATAACGTGTTTTCGAGGCCGAGAGCCGCAGCAAGCACCGCAATGTTGTTGATCGTCAGCGCAACGGCGAAGGAACCGTAGAGGGCGTCGCCGAGCAGGCGGATGAGCACGACCGATTCGAGAAAGCGCAGCAGCATCAGGGCGAACTTGCCCAGCAGGTTCCAATACATGGCACCGGCGGCACGCTCGCCGAGGCGCGGCGGTCCCGTGGTTTCGGTTGGAGCGGGATTCATGAATGCGATCCTAAACGATTGCCCGAGGATTTACACCTCTTCGCAACCGGCGTCTCCCTGGTCGAGTTCGAACGCTGTGTGCAAAGCGCGTACGGCTTCGGCGAGGTGCACTTCGTCGATGATGACACTCAGCTTGATCTCGCTGGAGGCGACCATCTGTATGGGGATGTCGTGAGCGGCCAACGTCTCGAAAACCTTGGCGGGCACCTGCGTATGGGTACGCAATCCCACGCCGATGACCGACACCTTGGCCACCGGTCCCTCGAGTTCCACGCCGATAGCCCCCAGATCGTCCGCGGCGTGCTCAGCCAACTCGCGGGCCTGCTGCGCCTCGGTTTTGGGTACGGTGAAGGAGAGGTCGAAAAAGCCGTCAACCCCGGCGTTTTGCACGATCGTATCAACGCGCAAACCCGCGCGGCCGAGCGGCACGATCAAGTCGCGCGTCGCGGCCGGGCGATCGGGCACGCCCAAGACGCGAATGCGCATTTCGTCCTTTACGTAGGTGACTCCGGTGATGGGTGCCGATTCCATACAGCTATCCTCCGGTACGACCCACGTGCCGGGTCGGTCGTTGTACGAACAGCGCACGTGGAGAGGCACGCCGAATTTTTTGGCGAACGCCACCGCGCGTATGTGCAGCACTTTGGCGCCGAGACTGGCCAGTTCCAACATTTCATCGTGACTGATGCGGTCGAGCTTGCGCGCCGTGGGGCAAAGGTGCGGGTCGGTGGTGTAGACGCCGTCCACGTCGGTGTAAATTTCGCACACGTCCGCTTTCAGTGCGGCAGCCAGCGCGACGGCTGTGGTGTCGGACCCGCCGCGGCCCAGCGTCGTGACGTTGCCTTCGACGTCTACGCCCTGGAAGCCCGCGACAACCGCAATTTTTCGCTCGCCGAGTCGGTCGAGAATGGCGTCGGGGTCAATCGAGATAATGTTGGCGCGCGAGAAGCGGTTGTCGGTGCGGATACGCACCTGGTGGGCCAAGAAAGAGCGGGCTTGGTGGCCCGTCGATTCAATGGCCATCGCCAGCAAAGCGATGCTGACTTGCTCGCCTGTGGCTAGAAGTTGGTCGACTTCGCGGTCGTTGGGGCGCTCAGTGATTTGTGCGGCCAGACCGAGCAGGCGGTCGGTTTCGCCGGCCATGGCCGAGACCACGACGACGACCTCGTTGCCTGCCTCGTGCGTCGCCACAACGCGCCGGGCGACCTCGCGGATCCGCTCGATCGAGCCGAGGCTCGTCCCGCCGTATTTTTGCACGATGATCGCCATCTATTACTCCGCTACCAAAGTATCCAAAACCTCACGCCAACGATGCGCCGCGCCGCGAAAATCGAGCCGCCGGGTATCGCCGTCAATGACGAAGTTTACATACAGAGTTTCATCCGGCAACGCCTCCGGTATGCGTTCGGCCCATTCGACGGCGCAGACGCCCTCGCCCCACAAGTATTCCTCCGCACCGATGCGCTCAAGATCCACGGCCGTTTCTAGGCGATAGAAATCAAAGTGGTAGAATGGCAACCGTCCGGATTCGTAAATCGCCAACAGCGTGAAAGTCGGGCTTGTTATGACCGTGTCGGCGGGGACGCCCAAACCGCGGGCCAATCCCTGGGCGAAGCGAGTTTTGCCCGCGCCCAACTCGCCCACGAGACCGACGACGTCGCCCGGTCGCAGGTACACGGCCAGCCGTTTTCCCCACTCACGGGTTTCCTCTTCGTCGCGGCTTATCCCGGCGATGCGAGCCGTCAAACACCATCCTCCGTTTCGAACTTGGCGTGCGTCGCTTCCAAGCCTCGCAACACTTCGGGCAGGAACCGCAACAACACTCCGGCGCTGAGGGCCCGCTCACCCACGGCGGCAGCGGCGAGGTCTCCCGCGCGTCCGTGAATGTAGACACCGCACAGGGCGGCGTCCAAAGCCGCCAAACCAGTGGCGAGGAATCCGGCGATCAGGCCGGTGAGCGCGTCGCCCGTGCCGCCGGTGGCCATGCCCGGATTGCCGGTGGGGTTGATCCAAACGCGATCATCCGGCGCGGCGACAACGGTACGCGATCCTTTGAGCACCGTCACCACTCCATATTCAGCGGCGAATCGCCGGGCGGCACCGAGTCGATCGGACTGCACGGCGGTGGTATCGGTGCCGAGCAGGCGCGCCATCTCGCCGGGATGCGGCGTCACGACGATGGGTGCTTTCGCGTCTTTCAGCGCGGCGACATTAGCGGCCAAGTTGTTCAGCCCGTCGGCGTCGATGACCGTAGGCGTTGTGATTCCGGCCACCAAACCGGCCATGAACGTCTCGAGCCCGTCGGAACGATCCATGCCCGGGCCGACGGCGGCGGCGCTTCGCTCATTGAGCAAGGCCAGCGCGGCGTCGAGGGCTCGATCGGCCAAGCGACCTTGCGGATCGGCGGCCAGTGACGTTTTCAAGGCTTCGGTGAGCGTCGTTTCGATCACGCCGGCCAAGGACGACGGCACGGCGGCGGTAACCAACCCAGCCCCGGCCATCACGGCGGCTTCGGCGGCGATACGTACTGCGCCGCTCATGCCCGGCGCGCCACCCAGGATGACGGCATGGCCATAGGTTCCCTTGTTGGTGTCCATTTCGCGGCGGCCAAACAGCGGCAGCAAATCGGCTTCTTCCAACAGGACGTGGTCGAGACTGAATTCGGCCGTGAAGTACGGCGGCAGCGAGATATCGATGACTTCGATCTCACCGCAATACCGGCATCCGGGGTGGATGAACTGCCCTACCTTGCCCAGGCCGAAGGTGCACGTGAGATCGGCGATGATCGCCGGCCCGGTCGGGCGCCCGTCGTCGGAACCCACGCCGCTGGGCATATCCACGGCCACCAGGGGCACCTCAAGCTCGTTGGCGAGTTCAATCAAGTCCGCCGCCACGCCTTCGATGGAACGTGAGAGGCCGGTGCCGAACAAGGCGTCAACGATCAACCCCGCGTCGGCGAGAATCACGGCCGCTTTGAGAAGATCCCGATCGGTTTTTATCTCCGTGATCGGTAGGCCGAGGTTGGCGGCGATGCGGTGATTGATTTTGGCGTCGCCCTTCAACTTACCGCGCGCGCCGAGTAGAAAGCACTCCACTTCGAAACCGCGATTGAACAGGTGGCGGGCGATCACAAAACCGTCGCCGCCGTTATTGCCGGGCCCACAGAGCACGGCAACGCCGAATTCGCAAGAATCGCGGAAGCGCCCGAGCAGTGTCTCGGTGGCGCCCCGCCCCGCGTTTTCCATCAGAACGATGCCGGGGATACGGTATTGCTCGATGGCGGCGCGGTCCATTTCGCGCATTTGCGCGGCGGTGGCGAGCTTCATGACTTCTCTCCCTCTAATACGACAACGGCCACGGCTTCGGTGGCGGTATGGCTTAGGCTGACGTGGCAGTTATGCACGTTTCGTTCGCGCGCGAGTTCGGCGGCGCGTCCGTCCAGATGCAGTTGCGGCTGGCCGCTCCGGCCTATTTCTATGCGGACCTCGGTGAGCGGCACAGTGAACAGGGGCAACGCCATGGCTTTGAGCCATGCTTCTTTGGCGGCAAACCGTGTGGCGAATCGATCGGGGCGTCCGTTGGCTTCTTCGATTTCAACCGGGTGATACACGCGTCGCAGAAAACGCGGTGAGCGAGCGATGATTCGTTCGATGCGCGGCACTGAAACGAGATCGACGCCGACGCCCAGGATCATCACTCGGCGGCTGTCCTTCCTTCGCGAATGGCGGCGATCATTTCGCGCACGGCCTGATCGAGGCCGACGTAGATCGCGCGGCCGATGATGGTGTGGCCGATGTTGAGTTCGCGGATTTCCAGGATGGCGGCGATCGGTTGAACGTTTTTGTAGTCCAAACCGTGACCCGCGGCCACGTCGAGGCGCAATTTTGCGGCGAGGCGCACGACGTCGACGATCTGTCGATACTCGCGTTCGCGGTCTTCGCGTTTGCGGGCGTCACAGTAGCGACCGGTGTTGATCTCGACGACCTTCGCGCCGACCTCACGCGCCACTTTGATCTGGTCGAGATCGGGATCGATAAAAACGCTGACGATGATGTCGTGTTCGGCCAGCACGGCGGCGGCGCTTTTGACGGCTTCTCTTGCGTGCAACAGGTTGAGGCCGCCTTCGGTCGTGATTTCATCGGGGCGTTCGGGTACGAAGGTCACGATATCGGGCCGCACTTCGCAGGCGATGCGGGTCATTTCCTGGGTGGTGGCCATTTCGACATTCAGTTTCGTTTTAACGGTTTTGCGCAGTAGCTCCAGGTCGCGTTCCTGAATATGCCGGCGATCGCCGCGTAAATGAATCGTGATGCCGTCGGCCCCGGCCAGTTCCGCCATAGCCGCGGCCGCCACCGGGTCTGGTTGATCGATTTTGCGCGCTTCGCGCACCGTTGCGACGTGGTCCACGTTGACCGAAAGTTTTACTGGCAACCTAGCCTCCTTAGGAAAACGAAGCCGACTATTTCAGTTTCTTTTTGCCCGACGGCGTTTTATTCGGTTTCTTCCCGCCCGCGATTTGGATCGTCACCGGCGGCATGCTGTAGTTGCGCAAGGCGATACCGCCGGCCAGTTCGAGGGTCGGCGTCACTTCGCGTTTTTCACCAGGCTTCATGTCGGCGGCGTCAACGACCAAAGTCAGATCGCCGGCCGTGAGCAGCGTGAGTTGCTCGGCCGAACCCTCCAGTTGGACGTCGAGGTCCTGGCGACTCAATTTGTACTTGTACTCCGCGTTTCGCACGGTAATCGGAATACCGTAGAACATCTTCTTGATTTTCGGCCGGCCGATCGGAACCGTCACGCGCACGCCTTTTTCACGCACCGGCTCGACGTGTCGGTTGATCAGGTCCAGGCCGACCTCCACCGAGAACGTTTCGCCGTGGCCCGTCAGGTCGATGATTTCGGTCTCGACCTCCGTGAGGATGTCAATCTCCTCGGTGGCGCCGGAAATCTCCACCAACTCCGGCTCGACAACCGGCTTGAGAGGTTCGAGCCCCTCCGGCGGTTCGCCGCGAAAGACCGGGCGCACACGCACGGTTTTATTCTTTCGCTCCGAGAGGATGATCTGCACTTGGCTCGGGTAGATCTCTGTCACCTTAGCGCCGCTGGCCAGGCCTTCGATCTTACTCGCATAGAATTTGGCGACCATCGGGCCGGGATTGGCGCCGGCGAGGTCGAGAACGTAGCGCAATTCGCGGTTGCGCAGGGCACGTAGCGCGGTGCGCGGGCCGCGGGCTTTGATTTCGATTTCGTTGGGCAAGTCGGAGATGCGAACCAGGGTGCGCGGCAGGTTTCGGATTTCCAAATTGACCTTGGAGGGCACCTCAAGTTCCGTTTCCCGAGAGCTGACGTGGCTCCACAGCAGGACCGCAATCATCAAAGCAATCAGCTTGAGCAGCAGGTTCTCGGAAAAGAATTTGATCAGAGACGATTTCATCGCTTACCCAAAATGCGAGTGGAGCAGGTCCAACAAATCTTCGTTGGACACGTTACTGGTCAAGCGGCCTTCGCGGGCCACGCTCACTTGCGCTTTTTCCTCCGAAATAATGAGAACCAGCGCGTCGGTTTCCTGGGAGACGCCTAGGCCGGCCCGGTGCCGCGTGCCCAGGTCTTTGTCGATTTCCACGTCGCTGGCCAGCG
>JAVCCK010000040.1 GCA_030765525.1 Candidatus Lernaella stagnicola | reverse complement strand
TTTTCGCGAAAACAGATCATCCATCCGCGCGCGCTTGATCTCAACGAGACCATCGCCGAAGCCGGGCGCATGCTGCGCCGGTTGATCGGCGAGGACATCGAACTCGAACTCGCTACCGACGAGGCACTGTGGAACGTTCAATTTGATCCGCATCAAATCGAGCAGGTGCTCATCAATTTGGTAGTCAACGCCCGTGACGCCATGCCCCGTGGTGGGAAGTTGACCTTGGAAACGCAAAACGTTCGCTTGGAACGCGAGCTCGCAACCGTCCGCGACAAACAGCTTACCGGCGACTTCGTCATGTTTGCTGTTACCGATACAGGGGAGGGCATCGACCCGCAGGATTTGGACAAAATATTCGAGCCGTTTTTTACGACCAAGAAAGTCGGCTACGGGACCGGCCTCGGTTTGCCGACGGTTTACGGCATCGTGAAACAAAACAACGGCTTTATTAACGTCTACTCCGAGCTCGGCCACGGTACGACATTCAAAATCTATATTCCCCGGGAAACGGCGATAATTGAAACGCCCGAGTCCGTGGTCGAAGCCACTGATCTTTCCGGTTCGGAAACGATTCTTGTAGTAGAGGATCAAATCGCGGTCCGCCAGTTGGCCGAACGAGTATTGCGGCGTCTTGGCTATCGCGTCTTGTCGGCGGGCAACGGCGAGGAAGCGCTGGCTATCTGCCGCGAACGCATTGAGGACATCGATATGCTGGTGACCGACGTTGTGATGCCGGGTATGAGCGGTAAGACGCTTTTGGACCGGATTCATGAAATCAAGCCGGATCTGAAGGCGCTGTATATTTCGGGATACACACAGAATACTATTGTTAATCACGGCGTTCTGGATGAAGGCACGAACTTTCTGCAGAAACCTTTCCGCCCTCGTGACCTGGCGGGGCGGATTCGCGAAATATTGGATCGCTAGATATACTAATCGCGTACATGCTGTGGAACGGACGAAGAGCCTAAGGAGACGACTGTGCCGGAACTGGAGACCAAGGGACCGCACGGGGATGTGTTCCACGCGGCGCTCGAGGAAATAAAAGAACAGATCTCGGACGCCGATACGTTGAAGGACACTCTGCGTTTTCTGTTCCGGAAAACGCGGGAGTTTCTGCCGATCGACCGCATGAGCATCGCCTTCGTCGAGGAAGAAAATCAACGTCTACGAAGCTATTTCACACTGGCGGATTACGAGCCCGTTTTGCTGGCTGCGGGCTATTCCGAAGATTTGCGCGATAGTTCGCTCGAAACCGTGATCGCCGCGGGCCAGCCGCGATTGATCAACGACCTCGAAGAATACCTGGTGGGGCGTCCCGACAGTCGCTCAACCCGGTTGGTAGTGAAAGAAGGCATTCGATCTAGTCTCGCGTGCCCTTTGCTGGTCGACGGGCGCGTCGTCGGCGTCCTGTTCTACAGTTCGCGTCAGCCGCACGCGTTCACGGTTCGCCACATCGAACTGCACACGGCGATCGTCAGCCGTATGAGTCGCGCCATCGACAAAGCGTATCGCTTCGAGCAACTCAAAGCCGCCAACGACGCGTACATGGAGATGCTCGGCTTCGTGGTCCACGAGTTGAAAAGCCCCGTCGCGTCGATTCTTTCGCTGGCCGGTCTGATCACGGGGGGATACCAGGGTGAAGTGAGTGACCTGCAGCGGGACACGCTGGATCGCATCAAGCGCAAGGGCGAGTATTTGTTGAGCCTCGTCGGCGAGTATTTGAATTTGGCGAGCATCGAGACCGGCGAATTGACGCCGACTTTTTCCGAGAACAAGGCGTTTGCGCGAGACTTGCTGGAGCCCGCGATTGATCTCGTTTCGCCGCAACTTCTCGAGAAGAAAATGCAGCTACGCCGGCATGTATCCCAAGATCTACCGCCAGTGGAACTCGACGCGCGGCAGATGCAAATCGTGCTGGTGAACTTGCTCGGCAACGCGGTCAAATACGGCTACGAGGGCGGCGCGGTGGATGTGACCGTGACGGCGGAATCCGAGACGCTGCGCGTCGCCGTGCGCAACGAGGGTCCCGGCTTCACCGACGCCGACAAGGCGAAATTGTTTCGCAAGTTTTCCCGCCTCGATGCTCCGGAATTGAAAAAGCAAAAAGGGACCGGCGTGGGCCTGTACACCGTGTGGCGCATCGTGCAGGCGCACGGCGGCCGCATCACCGCCGCTTCCGAGCTTGGCAAGTGGGCCGAATTCACCGTGCGTCAACCGCTACGACAAATCTGAGAAGGCCCACAGTCTCAAAATCAATACGACACGTTGTTGACGAGCGCGGTTTTGCTTAGAATCGCAACGTTCAGCCCACTACCCAATGTCGGAGAGCCCATTTGGCCAGCAGCGAGGAAACGAAAACCGTGCCCGGAGCCAAGCAATCGATCGTCGCCTCAAACGGCGTTTGGCGCACGGCGCTCGTGTTGGCGCTGTTGGTGTTGCCGGTGCCGGTCAATCTGCTCTGGTTTCACGTGTTCGACAATCCTTTCTATGGCGTCGACGAGGCCGTCCAATACCCGCTCGGTCTGCAAACCGCGGCGGACAACCTGCCGTGGTTGCGCGACATACACATACAGACCAACCAGTTCCGCAATGTGTTTATTTCCCCGGCGATCAACTACTTCTCGTTGCCGCTCGTGGCCGTCTTCGGATTGCGCCACCTTTCCTTTGCCATGACCAACACGGCCGTGCTCGTGGCGGCCATGATGCTCCTGGCTTTTCTTTTTCGCCGCAAAGAGGAGATGGAACGAATCGCCCTCTGCCTGGCGGTTCTGCTGTCGATCCCGGCGATTTGGCGACTCTCGCGCATCTATTACCCGGACGGCACGCTGATCGGCCTGTCGCTCGCGTTCTTTGCGATCTGGCTGCGCGACGCGAAACTGGAGAAATGGAGCACGACTCTGCTTCTCGGGGTTTTGGCCGGAGTCGGGCTTTTGACGAAAGCGACCTTCGGCGCCTTCATTGTCGCGCCGTTGTTGCTGACGCTCGTCGCCGTCTTCCAGCAACGCCCGGTGGCTTGGCGGCGTCTCGGAAATTGGGCGCTCAGTGCGGCGGTGGCGGGTTTGATCTACGCCCCGTGGTGGTTGCCGCGTTGGAGAGAAAGCGTCGACGACATTATCAGCCACACGGCGGGACATCACAGCACCGGGCAGCTCATGGCCGAAGCGGTCGGCCCGCTTGAGATACTTGGCGGATTCAATGTCGCGTTGCTCGTGCTCGGTTTGTTCTTCACCGCGTTGGCTTGGCGACGGCGGTTGTTTCGGAGAGAGTCGCTGGCGCTGCTGCTGGCGTTTATTCTGCCGGCGCTGTACTTCTGGTTGGGGCAGCGGCACACCTTCGTGCGGCAGATGGTTCCGGCCCTTCCGCCTTTGGCTTTGCTGGTGGGGGCGGGCATCGGTCGCCTGCAAGGCAAGAAAACGATGGCCGTACTTTTGTTCGCCGTGTTCCTCGCCGCGGCGCCCGCGATGGTGATCGACTTCCGACCCGAATCGTCGCGCGAGAACAAGGTTCTCAACCTGCCGGAAATGATCTCCGCATTGGACGAAAGCCTGCCGGCCGACGGCGTGAACGTAACGGTGCTCGATGTTCGTGGAGAAACCGTGGTCAACGGCGCCATGTTGCTCTATTGGCTGGCGCTGGAGCGCGGCGCGCTTTCGGGAGACAGCCAACATTTGAATTGGCTCTGGTGGAGCCTCAGCCGAGACGAGGGTGCGTTGCTCGACCACTACGCCGGAAGCGACACCCTGCTGCTGCTTTACGACGACCCGCCGCGCCCGGAGTTCGCCGCATTTCTCAGCGAGTTGACGACCCGGTTGGCAGACCGGCGCGCGGCCACGCGTCTGCGGATGCAGCTAAGCGAGCGCGCCGCCGCCGAGCAGTGGATGGCGCTTTTTTTGCGCGGCGACGATCCGGCTACACTGAGGGTGGATTGAAGAACAGAACTTTTGGCCGAATGTGCAACGTGCATTAATAAGCGTACTCATAAAAGGGGGTTGGCGTATGAAAACGACTTGGCTGATCGCAATCCTAACCGTCGTTTTGGGTGTCGCTTTGATAATCAGCACTTCTTGCGACGACGACGATGACGACAACAACAACGATGACGATGATGACGATAATGATAACGACGACACGCCGGACGACCCTTTTTGCGAAGTCGACGAAGACTACATTGAGCAACTGCTCGGGCAAATGACCCTGAGACGGAAGATCGCCCAGATGTACGTCGTCGGAGCTCAGGTCTTACCTTGGTTCGATTATGGAGACGCGCGTCGGTTTGTGGAGGAAATCGGAGTAGGCGGTGTCGGAATTCAGCCGGGCACCGGAATCGGCTTATGGCCTGAATGGACCATCTCGAACACCAACAAGCTTCAATCCTGGGCGCAGGAAGCGGAATATTCCATTCCGCTGTTTATCGGCTGCGACCAGGAAGGGGGCATCCCGCAGGCTGTCAACGATATGACCGGAGGTACCGACCAACCCGGCAACATGGGGCTTGGAGCGATTTTTGACGGCGATTCAACCTACGTCTCTTACAGCATCATGGCCCGGCAATTGTATTCGCTGGGAATTAACAATCCATATTCGCCCGTCGTCGAGATTGTCGCGCCATACAGGGAAGTGCCGATGTACATGCGGAGTTTCGGTGAAGACCCCGAATATCTTGAATTGAATGCGCAGCAAAGCGTTCGGGCACTTCGCGACAATTTGATTATCGCCACAGTCAAACACTTTCCCGGACAGGGACCCGCGCAAGGCGACGACCATGCCGGCAGAATCGTAAATTATGAAAGTGAACAGACGATAAGGGGAAAATACCTTCCGCCCTTCAAAGCCGCGATCGATGCCGGCGCGGATATGATTATGGCGAATCACGTCGTGTTTGCCGCTTTGGACGATGGCGTTCCGACAACCTTCAGCCACAAAATCCTGACCGACATCTTGCGTGGCGAACTCGGATATCAAGGCTTGATCATGACCGACGACATGAACATGGGCGCGATTATGTCCGAGCCTTTGGAAGAACACCCCGACGTTATGGCGATTGCCGCCGGCGTCGATATCGTTCTGGATGCCGGGGGAGACAGCGAGCCGGATTTCCCCATGCATCCCGATAATCTGAAGTGGTCCTGGGAACTGAATGGGCAAATCGATGCCGTAATTGAAGCCATCGGCGACGGGAGACTCTCGGAAGAAAGAATCGATTTGTCCGTCAAAAGGATACTTCGCACGAAGATGAAATACTGCCTCTTCGAAGATCGCGAAAGGGACCCGCAGGAGCAGGCTCAGGCTCTCGATACGCCGGAACAAAGAGAGGCATCGGAGTATTTGTTCGCCCGTGCCGCGACGCTGTTGAAAAACGAAAACGCGCTTTGGCCCCTCGATCTTCACTCGAACATGAAACTGCATGTGCTTAGCGCCGGGATTTTTCAATCGGAAATGTATCCCGACGCCTTCTGGGGCAACATCTCCTCCACGTCGCTCGCTTTGGAGGTTCGGAAACTGTATCCCGAAGCAACCATGGGACATTTCGACGTAGATCCGAAAGACTGGGCCATCCGAAAAATTGTCAACGACACCACGGCAATCGATCCCGACGTCCTCATCATCGGCACGTTCAACGGATTTCACTATCAGCAGCAGCGGGACCTTGTCGATTCGTTACTCGATCTTGGGATACCGACTATCATGGTCGCTCTTGCGACGCCCTATGACATCATGGCGTTTCCGGATGTGGATGTTTACCTGGCGATCTATTCCACCAGAACTCTGGCGCTGGAAATCGCCGCTGAAACGATTTTCGGAATGAGACAACCGACCGGAAGGCTTCCCGTCACACTTTGCGAAACATACCCGGTGGGATACAGCGCGTATTCCAAAGAGAATTGTTCGGCGGGGGTCTTGGGTGGGGCGTGCTTGTGATTTTCGTGGTGTATGGCGTACAGATGCTTTTTATCGCGATTATGCACTTGACAAACGTAGTGAAAGTGCTATACTAATAGCATGATGAACGAAGAACTCACCCTGATACGGATAATGCAGCGGTTTTCAACAGAGGAAACCGCACGGGATTACTTTGAGCGGATCAGATGGCCGAACGGCCCGGTTTGTCCGCATTGCGGCAATTCGGGCGAAGCGCCGATCTACAAGCTGAAAGAGAATAAGGCAAAGAGAGTCCGTCCAGGCGTGTACAGGTGCATGGAATGCGACGGGCAATTTACGGTCACAGTCGGAACGGTCATGGAGTCCTCGCATATTCCACTGCATAAATGGCTCATTGGTTTTTACATCATGTGTGCCAGCAAAACACAGGTTTCCGCCCTACAGATACAGCGACAGCTTGAACTTGGTTCTTATCGAACGGCCTGGTTTATGTGTCACCGAATCAGGTATGCCTTGAAGGACGTAGAGCCGAATGATAAGCTCTCTGGAACCGTGGAAGCGGACGAAACCTATATCGGCGGCAAAGTAAAGGGAAAAGGGCGTCGTTATGTCGGGAACAAGACGCCTGTTGTTTCGCTCGTAGAACGTAATGGACGTGTTCGATCTCAAGTTGTCGAGGATGTTTCTGGACGAACGCTGGGCCGATTGCTGAGGGAACACGTAATGCCGGATGCTCATCTCAATACCGACGAGTCGCCGATATATAGAGCGGTTGGGACGGAGTTTGCTTCTCACGACACGGTGAACCACTCTGCCGAAGAGTATTCTCGGCACGACAAGAAAACTGGACGGCTGGCAACTACCAACACGGTTGAGGGCTACTTTGGAAATAGCAAGCGTAGCCTCGATGGGACGCACCATCATGTTTCAAAAAAGCATTTGCCCCTATATCTTGCAGAACTCGATCACAAGTACAATACTCGTAAGATAAGTGACGGCGATAGAACGATTGCTGGAATACGGAAGATAGAGGGAAAGCGTTTGATGTTACGGCATCCAAAAACCGCAGACGGTCGCGGATAGTCAGTTATTGGAGGAATCATGGTTGGTTCTGCCGCAGTTAAGGCTTCCGAGCGACGGGCCGAACATATTTTGATGGAGGCTGGAGTATTGAGGACGTGGTCGGGTTACTCGAATCAAAAGAGAAGTAAAATCACTTTGTTACACAAAAGAGGAAAAAATGCTTGACAAACCTTCTCAACATGCCCATCCTTCGTTCAACACGATCCGCGTTGGCTCCAAGTTGCCAACAGCAACATAATCCCGCTCTCTCATCAGGGAAAGCGTAAGACAACTCCGGGAGTCCTTTTGGACTCCCGTTTTTATTAATAATAACTCGGGGGCTATAAAATGGCTAGGGTCCAAATATTTTGCGATTTCTGGAATTTCCAATTATCCCTTAAAAGATATGACTCTCGCGTAAGTATGGATTACATGAAAATTCCAGTAGTTTTAGTGAGAGAGGCATCCCAGAAAGACGAGGTAGGAAAATACGAAGGATGCACCGTTTATTCCTCCTATGATTCATTAAAACCAAATGACATGAGCATGAAAGCTTGGTTGACAAATACAGTTGGAAGCTTCGATGGCTTTATAATCAAGATTTTCGAAAGAAGACCCGCAAGTTTTCCACATTGTCCAAACTGCGATAAGGATATCCTTGATTGTCCAAACTGCAACACAAAACTCAGGCGCACGGTAGAAAAAGGCGTGGATACCGCGATTGTAACCGACATGCTTCAACACGCTGTTGATGACAACTATGACTATGGGGTTCTTTTGAGTTCAGACAGGGACTTTATTCCGGCTGTAGAATTTATTCAACGGCAGGGTAAAAAAATTGTCCATGCCGGTTTTGATCCGGCTAGTGGGCGTGAATTAGCGAATACCTGCTGGAAGCGCATCGATTTGAGAAACTTTGTTGATGAATTAAAAATGTAATCCAAGATATTCAAACTGACCCACTACCGATTTTGTACGTAATTCGCAATAATCCACAGGAAGTGATAATATTGGATATCGGTCATCGAAAGGATGTGTACCGATGACGACAGAGAAGAAGAAAAAGAAGATCGGTGATCTCAAGATGTCGGTTTCCGAGTTCGATGAAATCATGCGGCAGGCTTTGGGTGGAGAAGTCCCGAAGCCAAAGGCTGAATCGTCGGACAAGAAGCAGGCAAAGAGAAAGTCTAAAGCAGGCCGGTAAAAGTAGACTCACCGGTCAAATAATTCAGTCTAAGCTCTTGGTTTGCAAAGTGCATAATCGCGCTTTTTATGGCTTTCGTCAAATGTTTTGAAAAGAAACAGCGAAACCAACCGGCGGAATCTTGAGCCAACAGAAAAATCCAGGCAAAAGAAAACGCGGCGTCGCTGGAAAGAAGCGGGATTCCTTTTTGCGCGGAAACGAGCCAGCCACACTGGGGGAGGGCTCTGGCTGGGACTTGCATCCGACAGCGCAAAGTGTTTCGCTCGGGTATCGGCTTAAAAGGACCATAATCATGAAGCTCAAGACGTTGTTGCTGGTTTTTCTGGCGCTTGCCTTGGTCGCTGGTTGTTCGTCTGACGACGGCGGTAGCGACGACAATGACGGCGGTTCAGATGATGACGTCGACGATGACGAAGCTGTCACGGACGACGATGCCGCTGACGACGATGCTACTGATGATGATGCTACTGATGACGACGACGATGACGATAACGATAACGACGACGATGATGATGACGACAATGACATCGCGCCGGGCGAAAACTACGCGCCGGCACCCACCGATGAAGTCGGCTACTTCGTAACGCCCGGCGGTGACGATGCGAATCCCGGCACGATGGCCGAGCCGTTCGCCACCGTTTCCCAAGGCATGTTGGCTGCGTATCCCGCGGGCAAAGTCCTGTTCGTAGCCGAGGGTGTGTACCGCGAAACCGTGAAGATCCGAGTGCCGATGTTCGGGGGTTACAGCGCCGGTTCGTGGGACCGCGACATCGACGCGCACCCCACGAAGATCGCGCCGCCGGCCGGCACGGCGACCAAGGTGCCCGTTAACGAACGCGCGGCTGAAATCGTCATCGAGGGCTTTGATCTGGTCGGCAGCTTCGATGATGGGAACGGCGACGGCGGTGACGGCCTGGTCACCCACGGCGACCACATTGTCATACACCGCAACCGCATCGACGGCGGTTTTTACATGCCCAACTACGGTACGACCATCGGACTGCGGATCGGGGGCGGGAACGACATCTTGATCCACGAAAATGAAATCGACGGTGGCTCCGGATTCGGCTGGAGCGTCGATTGCGTCGGTGTCTGGATCGAAGGCGGCGCCGTTGCGTTTTTGGCCCACAACGAGATTTCCGGCGGTGCGTCGCAATCGACCTGGGACCAGGCCTTCTCCATCGCGGTACACATTGCCAACCGCGGCCGGGCTGTGCTCGTGGGAAACCGCCTGAGCGCCCGCGCCGGCCAGGGTTCTTATGGTGTGGAACTGGAAGGCGAGGGCGTGTTGATCAACAATTACATTGCCGTCTCGCCATATTCGAGTTGGCCGGTGCCGGTGGTGGTCGACACGATCTACGGCGTGTTTCCGCCCAGGGCCGTGATTGTCAACAACATCATCCGCGTCATGCCCTCGGTTGCTGGTTCGAACGCGGCCGGCATTTACCTTGGCGACTCGGGTGCGATGCCGTCGGTCTGGGTTTTCAACAACGATTTTTGGAACCCGCTGTCCGGCTATTTGATGTTCGCCGGCGGTCACCCGATCCTCACGGCAAACGCGATCAACCTGTGCGCCTGGCAGGGCTGCGAGGGCGCGGCCGACAATTTGTTGGGTGACCCCTTCTTCGCCGGGCTGGGTGACGTCCATCTCACGCAAGTCAGCCCCTGTGTCGACGCCGGCGCCGACCCGTCGACCTGGCACGACAACCCCTGGAACGCTTGGGACTTTGATTTCGATCCGCGTCCGCAAGGCGACGCGTGGGACATCGGCCCGGACGAGTTTGTGCCGGCCGCGGCGCGCAGGCCATAAGTCTGCAACGCGCGCGAAAGGGGAAACGACGATGAAGGATATCCCGGCCGACAACGAATAGGTAGCCTACTGAGGCGTCTGCTGCGGAATCTGCGGCGCGTAACACTCGAAAAAAAAGAAAGCCCGAAATCGTGAAAGATTTCGAGCTTTTAGATTTGATAGCGGGGATAGGATTTGAACCTATGACCTTCGGGTTATGAGTCGTTTGCGCTCTGCCGTTTTCCCCTTATATTACAGCTAGATACGAACTGCCTGGGTGCTGCCAAGTGTCCTCTGATATCCAGCGATATCCAGTGGTGATGCTGTTTTGGGGACGCGCCGAAATCTCCCCAGCCCCCAAAAACGACCTGGATGGAAGGGGCAGGGGGCCCCTTTTTTGCCTAAACGATCCGGCCACACCGGGGGTCCCCCTGGAAATCCCGGGCGACGTGCGGCCCACATCGACCCGTGTCGCGGTTCGCGAGTGCACGCGGGGGCCACGGCCGACCCGTGCTTCCAGGGCGGGACATCGCGGTCGTGGTCGTGGTTTGTCCAGTTGACGGAATTTTACTTGAACCACAGCCCGGGCTGAGGCTTCCGCCTATGGCGACCCGCTGCTGCGGATGAGCGATGCGAGGTTGAAACCACCCACGATCTCGTTTTGGCGAGCCACAGGCTGTGTCCCGCCGGCGGAATTTCCACTTGTATTCGCGCCCGCACCGATGCTCCCGCCAAAAAAAAGCGACCGCTGGCCGCCGATCAAAACCAAGCGGCAAAGAACAAAATCAAGGAGCGAGGACATCAATCCGCGGGCGAAATCACGCGCGATCTAATTTTGGCGAGCCACAGGATATCTCGGTGCATTTGGACCCGGATGACCGTTTGCGGGTCTACCGCGTTTGCGCCGATTGCCGCGCGAAAACCTTGATTTTCGGTGAAGGCGAGTTGGGCGACCGGCCCGCTGCGATCATCATCTAGCCCGGTGTCGAAAAATGCCATCCCCGGTTTTTTCAACGGCTTGCCCGCGTCAGGGGGGCGCAAAAAAGGGCCTTTTAAACCTCGATTTTTTGATGTTTTCGTGCACCCTCCTGAAATCACGTGGCTTTTGGGATAATCACGAGGTTTTTGACGCGAAAAGGCGATTTTTCTTGCGGGAAGGCAACGAAAGTGATAAAAACGTCTATCTATCAAGCAATTAGCGGCAACATCTACGAGAACCCTTCAGCCTGAGTCGCGTCAAGTCTGAAAAGCTCTGTGAAATTCGAATGTTAGATCGTGTTTCCGGAATTTGCACCCCAAAAAACGCCCCAGCCCACTCTCAAAATAACTTCCTAGCCAGGGGGTCGCGTCAAAACCGCTTAAAACGCCC